>JAISWY010000128.1 GCA_031270925.1 Candidatus Symbiothrix sp. | reverse complement strand
CCGATTTGGTCGAAAGCTTCCCGCGATGAAGAAATAATCCAAGCATCGTAACCGGCGAAAAGATGTTTCAACCGTTCACCTAATTGCGCGTAAATCGGAAGTAAGTCGTTGGGATTCAACCGTTCGCCATAAGGAGGATTGGTTACGACAATGCCTTTTTCGGGACATTGCGTCAAATCCTTTACCGCCATGGTTTTTAATTCGATGTATTTGGCTAATCCGGCGTTTTTGATGTTTTTTGCAGCCATCTGAATGGCTTTCTGAGAAATATCCGAACCGTAGGCCTTGAAGTTAAATTCACATTCGTGCGTATCGTCGCTACTGATTTGCTCGAATAAGTCGGCGTCAAAATCGTCCCAATTTTCAAAAGCATAATGTTGCCGGAAAATGCCCGGAGCGATATTCATTGCAATCAGAACAGCTTCAATCAATAAAGTTCCCGAACCGCACATCGGATCGACGAAAGCGCTTTCACCTTTCCAGCCGGTTTGCAAAATCATTCCGGCGGCTAAAACTTCGCTGATAGGCGCTTCGATTTCTTCGGTGCGATAACCGCGCTTGTGGAGCGATTCGCCCGAACTGTCCAACGAAATCGTACAATCGGTATGTGAAATATGTAAATGTAATTGTATATCGGGATTACTCACTCGCACCGACGGCCGCTGCAAATCGCGTTCGGTAAACCAATCAACAATAGCATCTTTTACCTTATAAGCTACAAATTTAGAATGACTGAACGTTTCGGAATAAACCACGCTGTCGATGGCAAATGTTTTTTTATCGGAAAGATACTGATTCCAATCGACGGATTTGATTTTTTCATATACCTCATCCGGATTTTTAGCTTGAAAATGAAAGATCGGCTTTAAAATCCGTAAAGCCGTGCGACAGTGGAAGTTAGTTTTGTATAACAAGGCTTTATCGCCTGTGAATGATACTATTCGACGGCCGATTTCCACATCGTTCGCGCCTAACTCGATTAATTCTTTGGCTAAGATTTCTTCCAAGCCGTATAATGTTTTTGCAACTAATTCCATTTTATTTAATATAAGTACCATTTCCGGAATGAATATCCGAAGCGCGCGTAATAATCACTTCCTTCACGCCTGCTGCAATCGCCCCAAACGCATTATCCAATTTCGGAATCATGCCTGCGTGAATGATTCCATCTTCCTTGTATTGCAAGAATTGCTCCTTATTCAAATTGGGAATCACACTGTTTTCGTCTTTTTCATCGTGTAAAACGCCTTTTTTCTCGAAACAATAAATCAATCGAACGTTGAAATCGTAAGCCAGCGCTTTGGCGATTTCGCAGGCAATGGTGTCGGCATTAGTATTGAGTAATTGACCTTTGCCGTCGTGTGTAATCGGCGCCAATACCGGCAAATAATTTTGTTCCAACAGATATTTCAAAGCAGGAGCGTTCACTTCGCGAATGTCGCCGACCCAACCGTAATCGACTTGGCCGACCGGACGCTTTGCGGCAAACATCAAATTCATGTCGGCGCCGGTTAAGCCAACGGCGTCCAAATTAATGGCTTGCAATTGTGCTACGATGTTTTTATTGACCAAGCCTGCATAGACCATCGTTACCACTTTCAAGGTTTCCGGGTCGGTAATCCGCCGTCCATCAACCATTTGGCTTTCGATGCCTAATTTTTCGGCAATTTGGGTGGCGGTAGTTCCACCGCCATGAATCAGAATTTTAAAACCGGAAATACGAGCAAAATCTTTGAGAAAAGTTTGTAAGAGATTGAGCGATTCCACAATTTTCCCACCGACTTTTACAATTGATAATTGATTCATAAATTTCATATTAGTTAAAAATCGGTGCAAAATTACATGAAAATCTTACGATTTCCAAGCGCATGAAATAAAAAAAAGTTTTTTTACAGAGGAAAGATAGATAAATTTTTAATTTTTCTACATTTTTCTTGCTTTATATAATAAACTCCTTTATCTTTGCACCCGCGATGGTAGAAAGGTAAAAGACAGTTTACATTCTTCAATAAAATCTTTTTTCATTTTTATAACATTTAAATTTATATTTTGGTTGGTTTTTTAGCTTTCTACCATCTTTTTTATCAAAAACCATGCCGTTCTGCATAAAAATTCACAAATTTTAATTACCTTTGTCGCCGTATCTTTAGGGGTGCCTTTACGGGCTGAGATCATACCCTTTGAACCTGATCGGGTTAAGACCTGCGTAGGAACGAAGATTGCCATTCGGCACATTTTCAATTTCGGTTGAAAATTTTTATCTCATCATCCCCTTTTTTGTTGAACAAATTAATATTTTTTACAATGAAAAAGGTTTTTTTATGCTTTTTGAGTGTGTTATTTTCTTCGGTTACAGCTTTTTCGCTCGAACCGGACAGTGCAAAAACCGTCGCTTTGCAGGAATTGGAAGTGATTTCGGTGCGAGCGGACGAGCAAACGCCGATGGCTTATTCCAATATGAATAAGCAAGACATCGAAAGCCGGAATTTCGGGCAGGATATTCCTTTCCTGATTACGCAAACGCCTTCTGTAATAGTTACTTCCGATGCTGGAACGGGTATTGGTTACACCGGTTTCCGGATTCGCGGAACGGATGCCAAGCGCATCAACATCACGACGAACGGTATTCCGTTGAACGATTCCGAATCGCACGCTGTGTTTTGGGTCAACATGCCCGATTTCGCTTCGTCGTTGCAAGATTTGCAGATTCAGCGCGGCGTGGGAACATCGACCAACGGCGCGGGAGCTTTCGGCGCCAGTATTAATATGAAAACGGAAAATATTCCCATGCAAGCCTACTGCGAATTGGACGCCGGTTACGGTTCGTTCAACACTTCCAAAGCAACTTTCAAATTGGGAAGCGGCAATATCGGCCGGCATTTCGCTTTTGATGGACGAATTTCCTCGATTGCTTCCGATGGATTTATTGACCGGGCGAGCGCCGATTTGAAATCGTATTTTGCACAGGGAAGTTATTTTACGGAAAAGACTCTTGTCAAACTGGTTACTTTCGGTGGCAAAGAGCGAACCTATCACGCTTGGGATGGCGTTCCTGCTGAAATTCTTTCCGATATTTTTCTGCAAAACAATCGTAGCTATAACCCGTCCGGATACATGGGCGACGACGCAAACGGTAATCCGCTGTATTACAAAAATCAAACCGACAATTACCTGCAAACGCATTATCAGTTAAGCCTTTTGCAACGGTTGGCGGACAATTTTACTTTAAATGCAGCTCTGCATTATACCAAAGGCGCCGGTTATTACGAGGAATACAAAACGAAACGTTCTTTAATAGAATACGGCTTGTCCGATGTACAAATAACAGAATCCGATTTGGTGCGCCAAAAACATTTGGATAACGATTTCTACGGCGGCGTGTTTTCATTGGATTACAAACGGAAAAAATGGAATGTCTCGCTCGGCGGCGGCGCCAACCGTTATGACGGAAATCATTTCGGAAAAGTGATTTGGACGAAAATAGAAGATTATATCGATCACGAATATTACCGTTCGACCGGCGATAAAACCGACGCAAATATCTATTTAAAAGGCAATTACATTTTTTTAGAAGGCTTGAATGTCTATAGCGACCTGCAATATCGTTTCATTGATTATCAAATCAAAGGTAAAAATTCTACTTTTGATGCGCGTATTAATGAAATGCAGAATTTGGATGTAAAAAAACGGTTTAATTTTTTCAATCCCAAAGCCGGTGTATTTTATCAAATCAACACATATAATAATGTATATGGCTCGGTTGCCGTTGCCCATCGCGAACCTAATCGTGATAATTATACGGAAAATATAAGCGAAAAGCCTCGCATGGAACGTTTGATTGATTACGAAGTCGGTTACAAATTCGGCAATCGCACTTTTGCCGCCGGCGTGAACCTCTATTATATGCGTTACAAAGACCAATTGGTTTTGAACGGTAAAACCAATGAAATCGGCGAGCCACTGACGTCGAATGTTCCGGTCAGCTATCGCGCCGGAGTGGAATTGACGGCCGGTGTGAAAATCAATCCCGATTTGCATTGGGACGGCAATATTACATTGAGCGACAACCGGATAAAAAATTATACCGAATACACCGTCGTTTATTCCGGCGACGATTGGGACGAGGAAGCCGAGCAACACCGGGATTATTACAAGAAAACACCCATCGCCTATTCTCCGAACGTGATAGCCAACAGCATCTTGTCGTATCAATACAAGTCGTTCGGAGCCAACTTGCAAAGTTCATACGTGGGCAGGCAGTTTTTGGATAATACGGGCAACAAGGAACGCAGCCTCGACGCTTATTTCGTCAATAATCTTCGTTTGGGATATGACTTTTCATTTTCGGGAATTAACAAATTATCCGTCAATGTGTTAATTAATAATATTTTTGATGAGCAATACGAAAATAACGGTTTTGCCGGATATTATTATTATCGTAATAGCGACGGGACCTTGGATACTTATAATTGGTCGTCTTATTTTCCGCAGGCAGGAACGAATATGATGGTGAATATTGTGTTGAAGTTTTAGTTTTATCATTCGATTTTTGCTACGCCATCACCTGCCGTCGGGCGAGCTAAGGGCGGCTAAATTTCATTCCACTTGAAACTGTGCAAACTTCAACAAAAGCGTTTTTTCGCCAACCATCTCGAAGGCGACAGTGGCTTTGGCATTGTCGCCTTCACCCGTCAAACCCATGATTTTGCCGCGACCGAAACGGCCGTGCCGGATGTGATCGCCGATATGCAGATTGCCGATGCTCTGTTGCGGAACCGTATTTGTTTCGCGCTTGATGGGCGAATATTGCGGAGTATAGGCCGGCTTCGAACGTCGCAACATGGCCGGGTCGGCGGGTAATTTGAGAAATTCGGTGTGAATGTCGTTCAGGAAACGGCTTGGCGAGCCGATTTGCATTTGCCCGTTGCGGAAACGATTTTTAGCGTAAGTCAGCACAGCGTTTTCTTCGGCTCGCGTGAGAGCGACGTAGAACAGGCGGCGCTCCTCTTCGATTTCTTTCGGATTGTATTTGCAGCGCTCCGACGGGAACAGGTTTTCTTCCAAACCCACTACAAATACGTTTTTGAACTCCAAGCCTTTGGCGGCATGGATGGTCATCATCGTTACGCGGTTGGCGTTTTCGTCCTTGTCGGTGTCTTGGTCGGTCTGTAAAGCGATTTCGGAGAGGAAAACATTAAGGCCAATGTCGGTTTCGCCTTCTTCCAAACGCGAATCGACAAATTCGTGGAGGCTTTTCAGTAATTCTTCCACGTTTTGAATGCGGCTCAGGCCTTCGGGCGTTTTATCGTCGTATAATTCGCGGACCAATCCGGTTTCGCGCACAATCCGGTCGCCGATTTCGTAGGCATTGTGTTCGGAAAGCAAATCCATAAACGATTGCATCAAATTGCGGAAAGTTTCCAGTTTTTTGGCCGTGCCGGAATTGACATTCAAATTGTAATTCAAGGGATTTTTTAAAATTTCCCACAGACTGACATTGTGCAAGGTAGCGGCGGAAATGATTTTTTCTATCGTAGTATTGCCGATTCCCCGCGCCGGATAATTGACAATCCGTTTGAAGGCTTCTTCGTCGTTTGGATTGATAATCAGGCGCATATAAGCGATTATGTCTTTGATTTCCTTGCGTTGATAAAAAGATAATCCGCCATAAATTCGATACGGAATATTGATTTTGCGCAAGGCTTCTTCAAAAATCCGGCTTTGGGCATTGGTGCGGTACAAAATCACAAAATCCTTGTAATCGTATTTTTGCAGCATCCGCATTTCGGCAATCCGACTCGCCACGATGTAGCCTTCTTCAAAATCGGAATACGCGCTTACGACGGGAATTTTCTCGCCGACTGAATTTCGGGAAAAAATCGTTTTTGGAATTTGCTCTTTATTCTTGTCAATCAAAGAATTAGCAGCATTGACTATCGTTTGTGTGGAACGATAATTCTGTTCCAATTTAAATAATTGACTTTCGGGATAGGTTTTTTGGAATCCCAAGATATTACCGATATTGGCGCCGCGAAACGAATAAATGCTCTGCGCATCGTCGCCCACCACGCAAACCCGATGGTGTTCCGCCGCCAACTGAGTTACGATGGCGTGTTGTACGGCGTTGGTATCCTGGTATTCGTCCACCAAAATAAAGCGAAATTGATTGCGGTAGCGCTCGGCCGATTCGGGATTTTCGGCGAACAGTTTATAAGTGTAAAGCAGCAAATCGTCGAAATCCATCACTTCGGACGTTTTACAGCGGTTCCAATAAGCGGAATAAATATTTTGGATGCGCGGACGATTTGTAAAGTTGTCGTATTCAATCAGTTCCTTGTCGCGGGCCTACATTTCGGGCGTAACCAGCGCATTTTTCACATTGGAAATCCGCGCTTGAATCATCGAAGGTTTGTAATTTTTATCGTCCAAGCCGAACTCTTTGATAATGGTTTTAATCAGATTTTTGGAATCTTGTGCATCATAGACCGTAAAATCGGAACGAAAACCGATTTTGTCGGATTCGCGGCGTAAGATGCGTGAAAAAATGGAGTGGAAAGTACCCATCCACAAGCGACGAGCCGTTTCTTCGCCGGCCAACAATGCGATACGCGATTTCATTTCCCGCGCCGCCTTGTTGGTAAACGTGAGCGCAAGAATATTATAAGGTGCAATGCCGTTCTGCAATAGCCACGCAATTTTGTAGGTCAGCACGCGCGTTTTACCCGCGCCGGCGCCGGCGATAACCATACTGGGGCCGTCGTTGTAAAGCACAGCGGCGCGTTGGCTGTCATTGAGTTGTTCAATAAAATTATCCACTGACAATCACTTCTATTTCCACTAATCCATTCTTGGGTAATGTTTTAACGGCTACGGCCGAACGCGCCGGATACGGATCCGTGAAATGATTTTCGTAAACGGTGTTCATGGATGCAAAATCCTGCATATCAGATAGAAATACTGTTGTTTTTACGACATTATCCAAATTTAAACCGGCTTCGCTCAAAACGGCCTTGATATTTTTGAAAACCTGCTCGGTTTGTTCGGTTACGCCGCCTTCGACAAAATTACCGGTAGCGGGGTCGATGCCTAGCTGACCTGATAAAAACACGAAATTCCCGGTTCTAATAGCTTGGGAATAGGGGCCGATAGCGGCCGGTGCATGAGTTGATGTTATCTGTTGCTTTTCCATTCGGCAAAGATAGATATTATTTAAATATTTTTGCATACCTTTCCTCTGTAAAAAAACTTTTTCATTTTCATGTGTTTGGAAAACCCGGTTTTTTCATGTACTTTTGC
>JAISWY010000111.1 GCA_031270925.1 Candidatus Symbiothrix sp. | reverse complement strand
CCCAACATTCGGTTAAAGCGCTACAAGAACAAGGCGTTCAACCCAATATTCTGGTTTTGCGAACGGAAAAGAAACTACAGAAAAAAATATGCGATAAAGTGGCGCAATTCTGTAATGTTGATCCTGATGCAGTTATTCAATCTTATGATGTATCAAGCATTTACGAAGTGCCGGTCGTTTTGGCGGAACAAAAAATGGATACGATTGTATTGCAGCAATTGGGAATGCCGGTCGATCCTCCCTTGGATTTAAGTCGTTGGGAAACTTTTTTGGAAAATATGCGGACAGCCAAAGAAACCGTCAAAATCGGACTGGTCGGTAAATACGTGGAATTGCCCGACGCCTACAAATCAATCAGCGAATCGTTGTTGCAGGCCGCAACCTATCATCATCGGAAATTAAAGCTATTCTATATTCATTCCGAAAAATTGAACGAGCATAATGTCGAGGAACAATTGGGCGGTTTGGACGGCGTTTTAATCGCACCCGGATTTGGTCAGCGCGGCATCGAAGGCAAATTTGTCGCTTTGAAATATGCCCGCGAACACAACAAGCCCACGTTCGGCGTCTGTTTGGGAATGCAATGCATGGTCATCGAATTTGCCCGCAACGTTTTGGGATTGACCGACGCTAATTCGGCTGAAATGGACGAAAACAGCGCACTCAAAGTCATCGATTTGATGGAAGAGCAGAAGAACCTGACCGTCATGGGCGGATCGATGCGTTTGGGCGCTTACGATTGCCAATTGAAAAAAGGATCGAAAGCCCACGAAGCCTATCAAAGCGATTTTGCACGGGAACGTCATCGGCACCGTTATGAGTTCAATAACGAATACCGCCAACAATTTGAAGAAAACGGGATGCACTGTACGGGCATCAATCCCGATACCGGTTTGGTGGAAGTGGTGGAAGTTCCAGCCTTGAAATGGTATTTGGGAACGCAGTTTCATCCCGAATACAATAGTACGGTTGCTAAGCCTAATCCTTTGTTTATGAATTTTATAGGAGCTGCGATTACGCAATGATTGTAAAAATTTCAAAGTAAAAAGATATGACATACACAGCAATTACTGATTTACTTGCAATTATAAAATAAACAGATGAATAAAAACACCATTATCGGATTCCTTTTAATCTTATTGATTTTAATCGGATTCTCGTATTTGAACAAACCCAGTCAGGCGCAATTGGAGGCGCAAAAACGCTACAACGATTCCATAGCTATCGCGCAACAGACAGAAGCATTAGTGAAATCGTTGGCCGAAGCCCAACAACAACCGATTGCGGAACCGGTTGAAAATTTGCCCGATTCTGTTAAAATAAGACAATTAACGGACAAATACGGTAGTTTTGGCATTTCGGCACAAGGTGAAGAATCGTTCGTAACCTTGGAAAACGATTTGATTACGCTCACGCTTTCGACCCTCGGAGGCCGCGTGTATGCGGTTCGGTTGAAAGAATATACCGATTACGAAAAGTCCGTATTGAGCCTGTTCGACGGCGACGAATCGGATTTCGCATTTACGTTTATCACGGCCAACAATCATGTATTGAGCAGTAAGGATTTTTATTTCCAAGCATTGCCGGGCGCATCGGATAAACAAGCCGTTTTGCGATTGAATGCCGGCGCCGACCAATACCTCGATTTCGTTTATACCTTAGACGATTACATGGTCGATTTAGACATCGTTCCGCATAATCTCAATTCCGAATTTTCGCCTGCCATGCGCAGCCTCGATATTCAATGGATGCAGAAACTCCGCCAGCAGGAAAAAGGCCGCAAATTTGAAGAACGTTACGCCCGCCTCACTTATAAATATTTAGCGGATGATGTGGAAGAATTACGCGAATCGAAAGACGATTATAAGGAAATTTCCAACAAATTGAAATGGATCGGTTACAAAGACCAATTTTTCTCGTCGGTATTGATTGCCGGCGAAAACTTTGAAACCGCCCGTTTGGATTCGCGCTACATCGCCGACAACCCAACTTACCTGAAAGAATACAATACTTCAACGAGCGTTACCTATCATCCGAACGATTCGACCCGATTGCATTTCTATTTCGGCCCGAACGATTATGCTTTGCTGAAAAAATACGACAAAACGAAATTCGTCGGGAAGAACCTCGAATTGGAAAAATTGGTTCCTCTCGGCTGGAGTTTGTTCCGCTATGTGAATCAATACATTATCATCCCGATTTTCAATTGGCTGACAAGTTTTTCGATTAGTTTGGGATTGGCGATTCTCCTTTTGACATTGATTATCAAAACGGCCCTCTTCCCGCTCACGTATAAATCGTTTATGTCGTCGGCCAAGATGCGCGTTTTGAAACCGCAAATCGAAGCGATTACGGCCAAACATCCGGGACAGGAAAATGCTTTGACCCGCCAACAAAAAACGATGGAACTGTATAAGCAAGTCGGCGTAAGTCCAATGGCGGGCTGTTTGCCGATGTTGTTGCAAATGCCGTTCCTGTTGGCTCTGTTCATGTTTTTCCCGTCGGCCATCGAATTGCGCCACGAAAG
>JAISWY010000105.1 GCA_031270925.1 Candidatus Symbiothrix sp. | reverse complement strand
ATTGGAATTATTCGCATCGCTATCAGCCACCGTTCCAACTTGCTGCATATTACCACGCGACAGGAAATTCAGATACAAAATCTGTCATTGAACGAAATTGAAGCCATCCTGCACGAATTGCAGGCAATCGGTTTGAGTTCCAAGGGCGGCGGCGGAAATACGGTACGCAACATTCTTGTGGCAGTTGATAGCGGTGTCAGCGAACGCGAGGTGTTCGATCCTACGCCTCATGCTATGGCGCTCACTACCAAGCTGATTGCCGAAAGCGATTCGTTTACTTTGCCGCGCAAACTGAAAATCGCTTTTGCCAACAACGAAAACGAAACAGACTACGCCGCCGTCAATGATGTGGGATTGGTTGCCCGCATTCGCGACGGTAAACGCGGTTTCAAGGTATATATCGGCGGCTCCGTCGCATCGCATCCGACTGTGGGATGGATATTTTCGGAATTTCTGCCCGAAGAAAACCTGTTTGCACTGCTCGACGCCGTAAAGAAATTTTTTTCCGAACACGGCAATCGCAAAAACAAGCACAAAGCGCGACTGCGGCACATTTTCTATAAATTGGGCGCGGAAGAAACATTCCGGATTTTCAACGAATATTATCAAAAATCGCTTGCACTACCGATCGAAACGCCTTCGTTCGATTATTCAACGAGCGCTAAAAATACCGCTTCCGTCATCCTTCCCTTTGTTCTCGGAAATATTCCGCTTGACAATCGGGAATCGGTTGATAAATTGGTTGAATTATTGCAATTCGTTGCTCGCTTCGGCGATGATACGCTTCGTTTTTCCACGCAGCAAAACATTCATCTTCGCAATATTCCGGAAGAAGCGTTACCGGATTTACGTCGGTATATTGATGTTGATGCACCACTTTTGGCCAACAATATTGTTTCTTGCACCGGCGCCGATACCTGCCGTTTGGGCATCTGTTTGTCGAAAGGACTTGCAACAGCCACCCGGAAAGAGTTGTTGAAACTCTCCAACGAAGTATTGCAGGAAGCGGCTCATTTGAGGATACATGTTTCCGGTTGCCCCAACTCGTGCGGTCAGCAAGTATGGGCTGATTTGGGTTTTTCGGGAAAAGTGATGCGCAACAGTCGCATTTACCCCAGCTATCAGGTGTATGCAGGAGCTGCTCGTAGCGCCAATCCGCAGTTGGCGGAAATACTTGGAAACATCAGCGCAAAAGACGCTCCGAAATTTGTGTCGCAAATAATCGCAGATTATGTCGAAGTGAAGAATCAACATGTTGATTTTCGCGAATATATCCAAACAGTCGGCAAAACTTATATCAAACAACTTTTAGCAAAACACGAAAACGTGCCTTCGTTTGAAGATGACAAGAATTATTATTTCGATTGGGGAGCCGAATCGTTGTTTAGTGTTGCCGAGCGCGGAGTCGCCGAATGTTCGGCCGGACTGTTTGATATGATAGACCTTGATTTAAAATCCGTCAAGGAATACAGGGAACAGTTGAACACAGAAAGTAATCCATTGAAAATAAATGATTTATTACACAATACCGTTTATTCGGCCTCCCGAATGTTGCTGATAACCCGCGGAGCCGAGCCGAAAACAACCGAAGACGTCTATTCGCTTTTCCTCACACATTTTATTGATGCCGGCATTGTAGATCAGCGGTTTGCCGGTATCGTTCGCGCCGCGCGGAATACCCAGGATTACGATTTTGCAGCGCACAAATCC
Organism: Candidatus Symbiothrix sp.; assembly: GCA_031270925.1. Classification (GTDB taxonomy): domain Bacteria; phylum Bacteroidota; class Bacteroidia; order Bacteroidales; family Azobacteroidaceae; genus Azobacteroides. Next base: position 4,201 of record JAISWY010000105.1, on the reverse strand, counting down.
GAAGTATTCGCATTGGCGGATACCATTATCGAGCTGTATCAAAATATGGACGATTCGTTGCAGTTCAAGAATATCAAACCGGTTAAACAGGCGGTTGATGCTTCGAACAAACCGGCTACGGACAAACAAAAATTCAAAGATTTGCGTGGAGTAAGCTGTCCGATGAATTTCGTACAGACAAAAATACTGTTATCGTCAATGCCGGCGGGCGCATTACTTGAAATATGGCTTGATGATGGACAAGCCATCAACAATGTCCCCGGCTCGGTGCGCGGCGAAGGGCACGAAATAGTGGAACAAACGCAAATAGAAGATTATTGGAAAGTGGTCATCCGAAAATGACGGCAATAAAAGTCATCAGTCGCTCGTCTCCGCTGTCTGTCATTCAGATAGCGGAAGCGTTTGCCTCTTTTCCCGACATCACATACAACTTGGAAACGATGGAAACCGTCGGCGACAAGCATAAAGATATTTCCCTGATGGAACCGGACTTGGCTCCGGATTTCTTTACCCGCGAACTCGACGACGCTTTGCTCGCGGGAAAGGCTGATGTTGCCGTTCATTCCGCCAAGGATTTGCCTTATCCTTTGCCTTCGGAATTGGAAATCTATGCTCTGCTGGAAGCGGATGATAAATCCGATTCGCTCGTCAGCCACAACAACCGTAACTTGGAACAACTGCCTTCCGGCGCCCGAATCGGAACGAGCAGCCCGGCGCGGCGATCGGAACTCCTCCGCCTGCGTCCCGACCTGATCGTTGTCGCCATCCGCGGCAATATCGGCGAACGCCTCGCCCAAATCGACAGCGGGTATATTGATGCTCTTATTGTCGCCACCTGCGCCCTGAAACGCTTGGGATGGGAAAACCGTATTGCACAAACGCTCCCTTTCAAAACGCATCCATTACAGGGACATTTGGCTATTGTGGGCAAGAAAAACCATCCGGAGGTAAAAGAATTGTTCGTTCAAAAAGACATACGAAAACAATACGGCAAAGTAAGTTTGGCCGGTTTTGGGCCGGGTAATCCCGATTTTCTGACGCTTGCAGCCTGTAAATCACTGACACAAGCGGATATAATCTTTCATGACGACTTGTTGGATAAAGATTTTCTTTCCCCATTCGAGGCGGAAAAAGTGTATGTCGGCAAACGAAAAAACAGGCATCATTGCAATCAGGATGAAATCAACAAATTGCTTTATGAATCGGCCGTAACCGGAAAAAACACGGTGCGGTTGAAAGGCGGCGACCCCATGATTTTTGCGCACGGACGGGAAGAAATTGATTTCCTGCAAAGCCGTTTGATTGAGGTAGAAGTTATTCCGGGCATATCTGCGGGCATCGCTTTGGCTTCCTGCACGCATATTCCGCTCACACACAGGGGCATTGCATCGTCGGTCGCTTTCGTTACCGGACACAACGGACAAAACATTCAAACGCCCAATGCAGATACTTTGGTTTACTACATGGGCGGCGCCAACATTGCCGATATTGCCGGAAAACTGATTGCTACAGGCCGCAGGGAAGATTTGCCGGTAGCATTGGCATTCAACGTGTCATTGCCGGAACAGCGCGTTTGGTTTTCCACTTTGAAAGAATTGCAATATTCGGTTATTCAATATCCTATGCCTATTTTACTCATTGCAGGAGAGACGGTTGCGTTGGAAAATCACTCCGCTCGCCATCAAAAAGTCCTGCTAACCGGAACTTCCGGAAACGGACAGGGAAATTCTTCCGTACATACACCGCTTATCCAAATCGACAAGATAAAAGAAAATGTGCATCTCTACACAGCCATTCGCGAAATCGGGAAAGTTGATTGGCTCATATTCACAAGCCGTCACGGGGTACACTATTTTTTCGAAGCCCTCAACGAATTGAAATTGGATGTAAGAGCTTTATCGTCCGTAAAAATTGCATCGGTAGGGCCTGTTAGCACTGCCGAATTAAGTAAATACCTGATTTACCCCGATATAGAATCGGCCACCGAATCAGCCGAAGGCATTGTCGATTATTTCAAGGAAATGAAATTGACAGGAAAACAAATTCTGTTGCCCCGTTCCGATAAGGGATTGAAATTTCTTTCGGACCATTTGAGCAGTTTGGGCAATACGATAATTGATATTCCGGTTTACCGAAACGAAACCAACACGCAAGCCGAAAAAACGGATTTGTCGCTTTTTCAAAAAATCATTTTTTCGTCCCCATCCGGCGTGGATGCTTGTACGGAAATCTACGGAAGGCTTCCGGAAGGCGTACAATTGGTGGCAAAGGGAAAAACAACATTAAAAAAACTCATAGATGAAACGGTTTAGACCATACAGAATTTCGCAGGAAATCCGCGACCAATACGCCGATGTGCAAATTGAAATATCGGATTTTATTTATCCTTACTTTGTGACGGAAGGAGAAAATGTCAAACAGGCCATTCCTTCCATGAGCGGTATTTATCGCTTTTCGATAGATGAATTGCTCCGGGATATGGAAGAACTGACCGTAGTCGGCATCGACAAAGTACTGTTGTTCGGCGTAATCGACGACGCAAGCAAAGATGAGCGGGGAAGCGCCGGTTTTTCGCCCGAAAATATCATCAGCCGGACGGTAAAAGCCATCAAAGCCCGTTTCCCGCAAACGCTTGTGTTTACGGATGTTTGCCTCTGCGAATACACTTCGCACGGACATTGCGGATTGCTGCACAACCACGATGTGGACAATGATTCCACTCTACCCCTGCTTGCGGAAATGGCTTACCAACATGCGCTTGCGGGCGCCGATTTTGTCGCACCTTCGGCCATGATGGACGGACAGGTAGAAGCCATACGCCAACGACTTGACCAAGAAGGCTTATCGACAAAGATATTAGCCTATTCAGCCAAATACGCTTCGGCTTTTTACGGCCCGTTTCGCGACGCCGCCGGTTCTGCTCCGTCGTTTGGCGACCGGAAAACCTACCAAATGGATTTCCGCACGAAAAATCAGGGCTTGGAAGAAATCGCCGCCGACGTGGAAGAAGGCGCCGACTGGATCATGGTAAAACCAGCCATGTCCTACCTTGATATGTTATACCGCGCTTCGCAGCAATTCGCTGATTATCCGTTAGTTGCTTATCAAGTATCGGGCGAATATTCGATGTTGAAGAACGGCGCCGCGCAGGGATTCTTCAATGAAGAACGCATCTTTTTCGAGAGCCTGACGGCCATTAAACGGGCGGGAGCAAACTATATCATCTCGTATTATGCGAAAGATTTTGCAAGACTATAATTTTCTGCCTATTTCCATCAACATAACCGGAAAAAAAATACTGCTCATCGGCGGCGGAAAAGTCGGTTATCATAAAGCAAGCATCCTGCATCGGTTTACAGACGATGTAACCGTTCTTTCCCCCGAATTTCACGAGAATTTTTATTCCTTGCCTTTCCAACGGATTCGGAAAGAATATGAAACCGGCGATTTATCCGGTTTTTTCCTTATTTATATCTGCACCGGCGACAAAGCCTTGAACCGGCGGATAAAAGCAGATGCAGAAGCGTTGAACATTCTTGCTTCCGTTTGCGATAACCCTTCGCTGTGCGATTTTGTGTCGCCGGCCATTCATAAAGAAGGAGAAATGACGATAGCGGTTGGTTCGAATGCGCAGGATGTGCGGCGATCGATTGCTGTTCGCAACCGGATTAGTGAGTTGATAAAGGAAGGGGTGTTGGAATTGTTTACTACTTTACAAATTAAATGATAGAATCAATATTAATAAACAATTCAGAATACGGCCTGAAAGAACGCGAACATTTCGCGGGTGCAGTAAGCATCGACGAAACCATTCCCCACATACTGTTAAGCACCTGTAACCGGATGGAACTCTACCGGGGCGAAGGAGAAACGCCCGAACACATCATACGCCATCTCTACCGTGTAGCGGCGGGATTGGAATCGTCGTTGATCGGAGAACGAGCCATTCAGGGGCAATTGAAACAAGCCTATCAATCCGCAATGGAAAAATATCGCCTGTCACCCCAATTAAACCGTTTGTTTCAGTCGGCTATCCATACAGGCAAGCGTGTGCGGACGGAAACAAAAATCGCAACAGGAGCCGTGTCGCACAGCCAAGTTACAGTCGAAATACTGAAGCAGGAAAAGATTGATTTAAACAAAAAAATAGTTGGCATTATCGGCGTAAACAAATTGACTGAGGATATTCTGAAATTTCTTG
>JAISWY010000042.1 GCA_031270925.1 Candidatus Symbiothrix sp. | reverse complement strand
AAAATTACCAACTTATTTTTTATATGTTACTAAATAGTGATTTTTTTCATTTATTTTCTGGTTTTTTATTGATTTTTATATTCATGCTTGTTTTATTATCGGCTACTTTCACCCAACATTCCATTGTAGTTTGATTCCACGACCATGCAAGGGAAGAAAAATTATTCTCCTGCTGTTCAATTGTTTTTTGATGGGCGCGTTTCACTTTTTGGTCATCGACGAAGACGTTTTTCGGTTCTTTATCCAAATGATATTTCAGGATAATATTTCTTTCCGACACTTCAAAACCTTTGTTTTGAGTAATTATTTCCGTTGAATATCCTGTTTTTTGAGTACTGCAAACAATAGCCTTTTTTGAAAAAATATCTTTTTGATAATCCAAACTTTCTCCATCATCTTCGTATATGGTAAAAGAAGCAGTTTGATTTTTCGAAGCGGGATAAATATGCAAATAAAGCGGAGCATTGCTTTTCTCGCCAACGTATTGCATGACAGGATACATAGGAATAATGGAACCCTTTCGCACAAAAATGGGAATTGTGTTCAATGGCGCTTCATACATAATCCATTCTTCTCCGGAATAAAATGTTTGACCATCGTTGAAATCAATCCATTCGCCTTCTGGAAGATAAATTTTCTTCGTTACAGATCCTTTCTTCACAACCGGAGCAACCAATAATTCTTTTCCGAAAAGAAATTGTTCATCGGCTTTAAACGTTTCTTCATCACCCGGATACTCCAATAATAAAGCCCGCAGAACAGGTGTACCGGTATCGTATGCTTCACGAGCGTAAGTATAAAGATAGGGGAACAGTTGATATTTAAGTTCAATAGCCGTTTTGCAATTTTTTTCGGCTTCTTCACCGAACAGCCAAGGCTCGGCAGCGTTATTTCCTTCATGATGAGCGCGGCTTAAGGGATTGAAAACACCAAATTGCATCCAGCGGGTATATAATTCCGCCATTTCCGGATAATCCGTAATGTCGCCGCAATATCCGGAAATATCGCACGACCAGAAAGGAATCAAACCCATTCCGGCCGAAAGCGCTAATGGAATTTGATTCGCTAATTGTTTCCAACCGTCCAACACATTACTACCGTTTCCCGCATCGCCTGACCAGCCAAAGGTATAGCGCTGTAAACCGGCGTACGCCGAGCGGGTCATCTGGAAAATCCGTCTATTGGGATTGCGTTTTTCAAATTGTTCTTTGACGACCTTGTCCCAAGTTAAACCATAAACGTTATGAATTTCATCGTGCATTCCTGCGTGATGTTCCATGAACAGGCGATCGGTAGCATCTTCGTTGCTCCACGCCGGTTCACCCATATCCGTCCAAAATCCGCTCACGCCGTCATTCAAGGGTTTTTGCTGTAATTTGCCCCACCAATCGGCAACTTCAGGCAGAGTGAAATCCACTACTCCGCAATTTCCACCCCAAGGCCAGGGCATATCATAGGACTTGCCGGTACGCACGTCTTTTGTGAAATATCCCAGCCTGTCGGCTTCTTCCCACTGTTTTTTATTGGATTGCGAAACAACGGGGTCTTGGGAAACAACAACTTTAAACCCCTGATTTTTGAGGTTTTGCAACATGCCTTGGGGGTCGGTATAATTGCCTTTCCGCCATTCGAAGTCTTGCAAATTTTGTGTCCAACCGATGTCTTGATAAATGATGTCGCAAGGAATTTTCCGTTTGCGAAATTCCGAAGCTATTTCAAGGGCTTGTTTTTCCTGCGTATAAAGTCCGCGACATTGCGAAAAACCGAATGCCCATTGCGGCGGCATAATCGGCTTGCCGGTTAATTGTGCATATTGAGCAATGATTTCTCTGTAATTTTTTCCGTAAATGAAATAATAAATCATTTCCCCTCCGGGCGTTTCGAAAGAATAATATTCGTTGGATTCTGTTCCGAATTTAAATTCCGTTTTATACGTATTGTCGAAAAAAATTCCGTAATTGTAATTGCTCATAAAAAAGGGGATGCTTTTATAGAGCGGGTCTTCATTCACACCATAACAGGGTTTGTCGCTGTTCCACATTTTGTAAGCATGTCCGCGTCGGTTTAAAGTCCCTGTTTTTTCTCCCAATCCGAAAAATGCTTCGTCCGGGTGCAGGGATTTGTAAGTGATTTTCCGCGTGGAATCCACTACAAATCCTTTGTCGTTAAAATCGCTCAACAGCAATTTTTGCCATTTGTCGTAAATTTGTAGCTGATACGGATTTTTGTTCACACGAATTCGTAATTCCCCTGTAAACAATTCATAGCAGGAAGCTTGTTCTTCTATCCGAATTTGTCCCATATTTTCCAATTCTTCGTTAATCACGGCAAACGATTCATTATTTCTCAAGAATTTGCCATCCGGCGAAAACCAGACTTTCAGGAGTGAACCCGAACACAGTTTGAGCGCGATTTTGCTTTCATTTTCGGAATTGAAAACGATTTGATTTCCATTGATTTGATAAGAAACAATTGGATGGTTTGCCTGCACGGAATTAGCGCAAAAACAGAGCAGGAAATAAATGACGGATGTATATATTTTGTTTATCATGTTGATTTATATGTATTTTCAAATAATATTTATTTTTCCGGCATACAATAATGTATTTTCTCTGACCGCCTGAACAACATAAATTCCTGTTTGCAAATCACTCAAATCCAAAAATTGATTGCCGGATGCTTTTTCTACCGAGAACAGTTGAACGCCTTGCAATGTATAAACCTTGATATTAGCTCGCCCCGCACCGCTTATCGCATATCGTTTTCCCGACAGATGCACCAAACGCACCGGTTGAGATTGCGGCGATGTTATTTTTGCAGGCGTAGCGGATATGCGATAGATTTTGCAGCCGTGAGGCGGAATACTTACTGCCAGTAAACTCTTTGACCCTAAATCACTGTGTTCCCACAAATCACGCACATAAGCATTTGACAAATTCAGTTCGGACGAAAAA
>JAISWY010000423.1 GCA_031270925.1 Candidatus Symbiothrix sp. | reverse complement strand
ACGTTGAAATATTCAATCCATTGAGCGGAAGAACCTGCGTCCACATGATCGATCCACGTAAAGCTGTCGGGATGACTGTCGGTGGTGGAATAGCCCACCCAAAATTGTTCGGTTTCGTAATTCAATGTATTGTAATAGAAATGAACGGTTTTTTTGCCTGTAGTAGGCGCTAAGCGCGGACTAACCAAAAACTGTGTATAATTATCCGAATATTCGCGGGAAGAGAAACGGAACGAAGAGGCTCCCGTCCGCGCCTGTGCATTGGAAATGCCCGGTACATTAGCTCCCGGCAGATACCACATTTGAAAACAGTTCAAATCGTCGGCCGATTCAAACGAAGTGCTGTAAGGGAATTTCGCAACGGTAATATCGCAATCGCTATGTCCCGCTACGCAGGAAACTTGAGCGCGAACGCCGTCGTCGCCGTCGGTAATTCCATATACCAAGTAGGTATGGTCGCCGGTAGAAGGAATGGAAGTGTCTGTCCACGATTCGGCAGCGCCCGGGGTCGGGTTGTCGATCGTATGTACAAGTGTTCCGTTCCGGAAGATAACTATTTGTGAAATTCTGCTCAAATCGTTTCCCGAACGGGCGGCAGTGGGGTTCGTCCAACTGATAACAGCGCTTAATCCGCCTCCTGCATCGGGTGTGGCAGTCAGGTTTTGAACGGCCTTCGGGATATTCCGGTTTTCATAATACGGCGCGTACAGGCCATAAACCATCGAACCGGCATCGATCAAGCCTTTCAACGTAGCTTTACCTGTATGTAAATCGATTTCGTATAGCGAACCGTCGGTAGCCGAATTACAGCCCGCGAAATACAATGTGCCGGTGTTGTGGTTGAATCCCATCGCACGACGGTAACTTGTGGTCAGGTCGATTTCCATATCGCCGACCAAGGTAACGGCGCCGGTGTTTACATTCAATGTATATAATTGATTGTCGTATCCGGCGGCGTAGCAGGTTCCGTCCACATCGAACGCCATGGTGCGGATGGCCGGTAGAATCATCGTATTGCCAAGCGGCGTGGCGTATTCCAAGGTTTCCCTGTCGATCGTAACCAGATAGGATCCCGTTTCATAGGCTATCAAGCCGTATAAAGTATTGGTCGTGAAATCATAAGACAAATCGTCTAAGGCGCGTGCGTAGTAGGGTAGATCGTCGAGATTGGTGTATCGCTGCAGTTTTACGACTTCCCAGTTATCGGTATTCAGGCGAACCAATGCACCCGGATAAATGGCGCCGCTCCACATTTCGTACAAACTCGAATAATAAAAATCGCCCTTCACAAATTCGCCCGCGACGATGGACATGTATTCGTTGCGGATGGCATCGAAATCGCGGTAAGTATTGACTTGCGTTACTACGGAAGGCATTTCCGGTGAAAAGGAAATAATGCCTCTTTTTGCGCTCGGAACGATTCGGTAGCCGTACAAAGTTTGTTGTCCGACAGCTATTGTACAGCACAACCACCCGAATAACATAAAAGTAAGAATTTTCTTCATGATTGTTTATTTTATATTTATATATTTGCGTGAGTTTATTTTTAATAAAGTGATGCAAATATACGGCTATTTTTACAAATATAGCTAGGCTTGTTTCGTTTTAACGTTGTATTCGTATCAATTTCGAGTTATAACCAGTTGTTGGAGCGGTACCAATCGACCGTTTCGCGCATTCCATGTATCAAATTGTAAGCGGCTTTGAAATCAAGATCCCGTTGTATTTCAGTTATGTCGCAACGCCAATCGCGCTCTTTCATGATTTGGTACTTGTCGCGATTGAGCGTGGAAGGTTTTTTCGTGATTTTTGAAATTTCTTCGGCGATAACAGAAACGATTTGCAATACAAACAGCGGAATGCGCACAGGAATCGTAAACTTTTTGCCCAAAGCTTCTTTTGCAATGGCGACATATTCGGCATCGGAATAAACGGCTCCTTCGGCCACTGTGTATTTTTTGTTTTTCAGCGGACTTTCCAATGCCGAAAAAACTGCTTTGACCAAATCTTTTACATAAATAAAGGTCAATTGTTGCGGTTGAAATCCGGCCGATAAATTCCATCCGGCTTGTAATGTTTTAAGCATCAGGTAATAATCTTTTTCGCGTGGGCCGTAAACTCCAGTCGGACACAATATTATATAAGGAAAGCCGCTTTGCGATTCGAGAAACTCTTCTGCTTTGCGTTTGCTTCGCCCGTAAGCCGTATTCATTTGCGGATGATGCGCTCCCAGACTGCTCATCAACAGGAATTTTTCGGGAATCATACCTGTTTCCTGCAAAGTTTCAATTAAATTTTTGGTAAACAGATAATTGACATGGTCGAAATCGGCGTGATCGACGCATTTGGTCAGTCCGGCGTTGTGGATGATGTAATCCCATTTTCCGTATTGATTACAATGCTCTGCGAGTTGCTTTTTGAGTTTTTCCTTATCCGGAAAATTCAAATCAATCAATTGGATTTCCGGGTTTTGCAAGTATTCGAGATTGCTCGAACGGCGGATTCCTGCAAAAGTTTGCCAATTTGTCTGCAAGGCTTCTTCGACTAAAAAACTGCCGATAAAGCCGTTTGCTCCGGTAATGAGGATCTTTTTCATGATTTTTGTATTGAATCGCTGGGCGAAAGTATGAATAAAATTTGGCAAAACCAAAAAAAAGTTGTTCCTTTGCAGTCGCGTTTTAGAAGTGTTAAGGGGAGATGGCAGAGTGGTCGATCGCGGCGGTCTTGAAAACCGTTGAACTGCAAGGTTCCGGGGGTTCGAATCCCTCTCTCTCCGCGTTAACTATTTGATTTTCAGTTTTTTAACCAAATCGCCCGAAAAGGAACCCATCCTAGGCCTTTTCGGGTATTTTTTTTGTGCGCCGTGCATGATTAGGGATCAAGCCTAAAAGTTGTGGAGGGATTTAAAAACCTTTACCTTTCCTCTAAAAATTCCCCTCAAGTCGCAGCAACAAATTCGATTCAAACGGCAGTAAATCGGATGTCTCGACTTCGCCGCAAGGGTATGGAACTGAAACATAGCCGGAAGAAACTGTGCAGGACACGGTTTCTCAATCAGGTACAGTGGCCTGTAAATTTCTTTTCGGGTCAAATGCCTGCCCTGTTTTCAAGACGTTGAAAATGATCACCAATATTTTGCGGGCGTATCGCCCAAAGGCAGAGGTTTTTTTATATAAAGACGTCGTTTTACACTTACTTTCAAAAAATAATTCGCTTTTTTGCGAATTATAAAACATAATATTACCTTTGCAACGTCAAACAGTACGATATGGAAGTTACTTTTGAAAAAGATTACTTGCGCGACTTGTACAAAACGGGCAAAACGGCGGACAAAAAACACTGTTTTCAGCCTGAAATTGTCAGGAAATACCGACACTGCATTGATACATTACTTGGTGCAAAAGATATTGAAGTATTGTACAACATTCATTCTTTGAATTATGAGGTATTGAAAGGCGACAAGCAAGGTATTTCTTCCATACGGGTAAACAAGCAGTATCGCATTGAATTTACGGTAAAAGATAACGGCATTGAGCCGTTAATTACCGTGTGCAATATTTTAGAATTGTCAAACCATTATAAATAAAAAAGATATGATTACTATTCCGGGCGTTGCCCCCAATATGATTGCAAACAACCTCGAACCGGCTTATCCCACGCATCCGGGCGAAGTGTTGAAAGACGAAATTGAGTACCGCGGCATATCGCAAAAGAAATTTGCCGCTCAGATAGGCGTACAATATACGGTGCTTAATGAGATTTTGAATTGTAAACGCTCCGTAAATGTACAATTTGCAATGCTCGTTGAAGCGGCATTGGGAATTGACGCCGAATTGTGGGTGAAAATGCAAACACGCTACAATATGCTGACTGCAAAAAGGGACAAAACGTTTTCTAAACGTCTTGCCGAAATACGCAAAGTGGCGGCAATGCTTTGATAACAATTTAATAGCAATAGTTTATGGCGCCATTCTGACCGCAACGGAAAGAACTACCGGTTTTCTTATATACCTAAAAAACAAGATTTTAAGAACTTTTGCGACGGCGATATTAATCTTTTTCAATCCAAAATTAACAGAAGACCTAGAAAATTACTTAACTTTGACGCGCCTAAAGACTCGTTTTATAAAAAAGTTGCATTGGTTACTTGAATCTGCGAGGCAGTTTTGTTTGACGATAAAATTTTGCGGTAAGAAAATTATTACTACCTTTGTGTCGCAAATTTAAAGTGTTTTCGGCAATGTTGGAACTGATTATAAAAACGATGCGGAGAAAAAGAAAAAGATAAGTGATAAATCCATTAGTGAAATACATTTGGAGAGAAAAATATATAAAAAAATATAATACGATTAATACAATTTAAAAAATGTACAATTTAAAAAAATTACATCCGATTCTTGTAGAAGATTTAATACGTGTCGGCAGAGATATCGATGGTGGTTATGTGCTTTCAGCCGGTCAAATTGAAAAAACCGAAATTTTACTGAGTTTTGGAATCAATGATGACTGGTCATTTGAAGCAGATTTTTGTAAAAGGGTACAAATGCAGCGGAACAAGTTAAATCTTTCGAAAGAGATGCAATTGCATGCATTTGATTACTCATCCAAACCTTCAAATTTCCTGCGTATGAGTCTCAAAAATTTTGCCGCATCATTAGTAAACATACTAATATGTAAGATTTCGAAAGCGAAAGAACGTGGAAGGACGGCAAAGTGCTTTTTTATGTTATTCGTAGCTTTCAAACGATTTTTTCAGAGGAAATTACACCATAATTTTTATCCTAAATTTCTTGGAGAAAAAGATGATAAAATGTTTATCCGCTTGGATACTGTTTTTAAAAATTTACCTGAAGAGCCTAAAGATCTTTCCGTATTCATTAAGATGGACATCGAAAATTGGGAGTACAAAACGCTTCCGCAACTTGTGCCGTTTTTTAATAAAATAAACGGTTTGGCTGTTGAATTTCACGAATTGGATATTGCCGGAGAAAAGTTTGAAGAAATAATGGATTTGTTTTCCACTCGTTTTGACATTGCTCATGTGCACGGAAATAATTATGGAGGATTGATCTATGACACAAAATTGCCTATGGTTTTGGAAATTACTTTTATAAATAAAGCTATGGGAGCCGATTCGAATATTTTATCTCCACATCAATATCCAATAAAGGGACTTGATTTTCCAAATGACAAAACAGAAGATATACCATTGGATTTTAATTGAACGAAACCTGAATTTTAGAACCCATATCAAACGATTACAGGATATTCCAAGAATGAATAAATCCATGACAATGTAACAGGAATGTAGCGATATTATTTCAAATCGGAAGTATTCTTGAACTTTGTTTCCTGACTTCGCCACAGGGATGCCCTATGAATTTTCCCCAAAATTTGGTTTAAAAATTTGAGCAATGGATTTGTGTTTGGGTGTGATGAGCATGGTCTTTGAGAGCGTCTCTTTGCTCTGTTGGAGTTTGATTTTTAGGGTTGTTATCGTTTTTGCAATGTCCAAAACTTTATCAACACTCATGCTTATATTGTTGATTTTAAGTAACCTTTCGAGTTCTTTATAATCTTTATATCTTTTTCACTTGGAGACAAAATCAAAAAATCATATTCCGTCATGTTATTTAGATTTAAATTTGTTCTACCAACTCTTTTCTCACCAACTCCCAAGCCCCCTCATTATTATACTCCACCCCTCGCATCAAAACCAACCGAATATCTTCCGTAAAATCCCTGTCCGTCAGTTTCTCACTCA
>JAISWY010000244.1 GCA_031270925.1 Candidatus Symbiothrix sp. | reverse complement strand
ATGGATCGTATTCTTGACTAAAACCGTAGCGCGAACCACTTTCAATCCGCCGCTGGTGGAACCGGCACATCCGCTTACAATCATCAGGAAGACGAAAATAAGCATATAAAACGATCCCCAAAACGAAAAATCGGCAGTTGAAAAACCGGTGGTGGTAATCACACTGACCACTTGAAAAAGCGATTGCCGGATGGCCGTGAACCACGACAAATCCTGTTCCAAAAACAAACCCACGGCAATCAGTAAGGTGGCCACCAAAATAATCCCCAAAAACCAGCGCAATTCTTCGTCTTTTATGAATCTTTTCACAGCGCCTTTGGTAAACAAAAGATACAATAACGGAAAATTGATGGCGCCGATAATCATGAATACAAGTATCACGCTTTCGATATAAATCGAATCCCAATGGGCGACGCTGGCTTGTCTGGTCGAAAAACCGCCGGTTGAGATGGTTGTCATACTGTTACAAACCGCATCAAAAAAATTCATTGGCCCCAAATAAAGCAATCCGATGAGGCAAAAAGTGAGGATAACATACAACAGCCAAAGCCGTTTAGCCATTTGCGTAACGCGCGGACGGAATTTATCGTGCGTCAATCCCGACGATTCGGCGTCGAACAATTGAACGGCGCCGTTACCCAACAATGGCAACAATGCGATGGAAAAAACAATAATTCCCATTCCGCCGAGCCATTGTAACAGACTACGCCAAAACAAGATACCTTTCGGAAGCGCATCAATATCGGTAAGCACGCTCGCTCCGGTGGTAGTAATTCCCGCCGTCGATTCGAACCATGCATCGGTAAAATCTGGCAAATAGCCGCCGATGAAAAACGGCAAAGCGCCGAACAGAGCAAACACTAACCAACTCAATGTAACACTGACGTAACCTTCCTTCCGTCCGATGACAGTAAATTTTTTCCGGAAACCGCAAATGTATTCTAAAAGCAAACCGGCCGACAAAGCGATAATCCCGGAAAGGAAAATCGGTAATGTGTCGTCTCCTCCGTAATGATAAGCGATTACAGCGGCCGAAAAAAGGAACAGGGACTCCAAAATAATGATAAATCCAACGACTTTCAGTACAAATCTCCAATTGATAATCATCGGTAATTGCTATACTTTTATTTGATGTTTTTGGGTTCTACCCTTATCCTTTATTCTCTTATTAAATCATTATGAATAAGGGAATAAGGGCTAGTTGTATGTGTCTTTTGTGCTTTCCACACAATTCACAGTAGAACCATTTTTTTATGCGGCAAAGGTAATATATTTTCCGTTAATACAATGCGCGATTACCGACTCTTTTTTTATCTGTCATAATGGGGAAATCAGAAGCGCCTCAAAAAAGATTTAGCTGCCAAATTGCGATTTTTATTCCAATTACAGGCCGACATCGGCTCAGTTGCAAAACCCTGTGTTTAGCAGAAGCGACAGACCGAAGGTCTGAATATACATAACCCCCAATGAAGCGAAGCGATTGGGGGAGAGAGAAATAACGGCTCAGTTGCAAACCCCTGTGTTTAGCAGAAGCGACAGACCGAAGGTCTGAATGTTAATAACCCCCAATGAAGCGAAGCGATTGGGGGATTGGGGGAGAGAAATAACCCCTCTCCCCTCAACCCCGAAGGGGGTTGAATATATCTATTAACAAAATGATTTATTTCGGATATTCAACCCTGCGGGTTGAGGGGATCGATGTATTTCTCGCACCCCCCAATCGCTTCGCTTCATTGGGGGTTATTAACATTCAGACCTGCGGTCTGTCGCCTCTGCTAAACACAAGGTTTTGCAACTGAGCCGTTTTTATTCCAATTACAGGCCGACATCCATAAGCTTCGCCCCGGAAAAGCGCTTAGTCGAATCCACGTAAGAAATTGTGAAATATTTGATTTCGCTACGGACGATATTTCGATTCCTTCAGCAAACGAATATAATCAACATCGTTCATCAAATCAATCCAAGTCGTTTCAGGCTGTTGTTTCATATAAGCCGAAATAATTTGAAATCCCAGCCAAACGCCTACTTTCGCGGGCGACTCGGCCGACAAGGCAGCAGTATAAGGTGCATCGCGAAAATATTGCATAGCAGTCGAATAATCGGATGTAAATAATTGCTGCTTTTCCAAAATCGTTTTCCAAATCCGCAACTCGTTGGCTTTACACCAATCGTATTGTTCCAAGGTATAACCGACATATTCATAGACTTTCCGTTTCGGCAGCAATTGCGATAAAATATAACGTAATTTACCATCATACAGCATTTTATCCAACAAAACCGATTCGTTTCCATAGAACGGAAATTCCGTCATCAGTAATCCCAAAAACAAATCGGGAGCCATCCGTCCGGACGACATTTGCGGAAGCTGATAATTATAAAAGTAGGGTTGATACAGCGGATAATCGATTCCCAAATAATAATCGGCCGAGAGCGAAACATAATTTTCACCGACAACTACATGTTGGTTCCAACCCGAAACATGCAAATAGATGGCCGGCTGTTGCAAATCGGGAAAATGTTTCGACCATTTTTCCATTCCGATAGAAACTTCCTTTTGCAAACCGGAAATATCAGCGAAAATGCGTTGTTCGTCGCTGTAAATCCGCATCAAAGTAGAATCGGAGAAATCGTTAATGACTTTTTCGGTGTAATCATCTAAAAACGGACGGTACTGCTGTAGCGAATCAATCGGCAGCTCTCCCATAAGATAACGATAAAAATCCGTATCGAAACGTTGAATCGGAAAATCGTAATTTTCCTTATTTTTATTACAAGCTATTATAAAACAGGCTATTATAAAAAAAATACAATATCGTCTTTTCATCTTTTTTCGATTTTTCAACAATTTAATTAACGCAAAGATTGTTTTTATATTGTTATTCGTTATCTTTGTAGTCCAACCCCATTAAATAAAAAAATATGCGACTGTTATTATTAAGCAATTCCACCAATCCGGGCGAAGCCTATCTGGAGTGGCCGAAAGCGGAAATCAAGGCATTTTTAGGCGACCGTCCCACATGCGCGGCATTCATTCCTTACGCCGCCGTTACATTTTCTTACGATGAGTACGAAACCAAAGTGGCCAAAGTGTTTGCGGAATTTAGTTGCGAAATCAAAAGCGTACATCGCATTTGGAGACCGGCCAAAGCGATTGAGGAAGCCGACATTATCGTTGTGGGAGGCGGAAACACCTGGCGCTTGGTGCAACTGATGCGCGAACATAATTTATTTGAAGTCGTGAAACGCAAAGCGGAAGCCGGAACGCCTTACATCGGTTGGAGTGCCGGCAGCAACATCGCCTGTCCCAGCATGAAAACGACCAACGATATGCCGATTGTCGATCCGCAGGGGATGGATACTTTGGGTTTAGTGCCGTTCCAAATCAACCCGCATTATTTGGATGCACATCCGGCAGGACATGGCGGCGAAACGCGCGAAGACCGGATTCGTGAATTTATCGAAATCAATTCCGATGTTTTTGTTGTCGGCTTACGCGAAGCCTGCCTGTTGCGACGCGAAGAAAATCAATTGAATTTGATTGGAAAAAACACCGCGCGATTATTCCGTAAAAATTGGATTACCAAAGAATTAGCTCCCAATGAAGATCTATCGTTTCTGTTGGAATCGACCATTCCGCAAGTGCCGTTTTACTAACTG
This sequence comes from Candidatus Symbiothrix sp., assembly GCA_031270925.1. Taxonomy (GTDB): domain Bacteria; phylum Bacteroidota; class Bacteroidia; order Bacteroidales; family Azobacteroidaceae; genus Azobacteroides. The sequence goes on along the minus strand of JAISWY010000244.1, from coordinate 11,814 downwards.
ATCATAAACCATCCCATTTGGTGTTGCGTATTCAGTTTGGCCAATTGTTGTTTGAGAACTGCATTTTCCGGCTTCTCTAAACTGGGGTCATTTTCCAAAATATCGCGTGCCAAATCGCGTGCTTGACTGAGTATTTGCCCGTCGTGAGAAAGGTTGGCGATTTTGAGATTAAACGCCACGCCGCTTTGTTGTGTACCATCCAAATCGCCGGGCCCGCGCAGTTTGAGGTCTTCTTCGGCAATCAAGAACCCGTCGTTGGTTTCGGTCATAATCGCCAAGCGCTTGCGCGTATTTTCCGAAAGTTCGTAGCGCGTAATCAGCACGCAAATCGACTGTTCGGCGCCCCGCCCTACCCGACCGCGCAATTGATGCAACTGCGACAGACCGAATCGCTCGGCGTTTTCAATCAACATCACTGTAGCGTTCGGAACATTTACTCCCACTTCGATAACCGTTGTAGCGACCATAATTTGCGTTTCGCCCGATACAAATCCTTGCATTTCGGCCTCTTTCTCAGCAGGTTTCATCTTTCCGTGAACCATACAAACCCGGTATTCGGGAAAAATCTTTTGAATGGTTTCAAAGCCTTCGGTCAGGTTTTTCATATCCGATTTTTCACTTTCTTCAATCAGCGGATAAACGATATACACTTGGCGACCCGCTTGGATTTGCTTACGCACCGATTCATAGAGATTATGCCTTCGCTCGCTGTATAAATGGATGGTTTTCACGGGTTTACGTCCGGGCGGAAGTTCGTCGATAACCGAAACGTCCAAATCGCCGTACAGCGTCATCGCCAAAGTGCGCGGAATCGGCGTGGCTGTCATGACCAGAATATGGGGCGGCACAGTGTTTTTTTTCCATAATTTGGCGCGTTGAGCCACCCCGAAGCGATGCTGTTCGTCAATCACAATCAATCCGAGATTTCCAAATTCGACCGAATCTTCCAACAAAGCGTGCGTTCCGATAACGATTTTAACACTCTCGTCTTTGATTTTCGGCAATAAAACGGCGCGATCTTTTTTCTTCGTCGAACCGGTCAAAAGGGCTATTTCGACGCCCAAACCTTGCAACAAACAGCTGATGGTTTCGTAATGCTGTGTGGCCAAAATTTCGGTCGGCGCCATAATCGCACCCTGAAATCCATTGTCCAAAGCCAACAAAACCGACAAAAGTGCGACCAAGGTTTTGCCGCTGCCCACATCGCCCTGCAACAAGCGATTCATCTGCCGACCACTGTTGGTATCTAATCGGATTTCGCGCACTACTCGCTTTTGCGCATTCGTCAATTCAAAGGGTAAATTATTATGATAAAATGAATTGAAGTAATCTCCAACTTTAGAAAAAAGAAATCCGCCCAACCGTTTTTCGCGGTATTTCGTAACGCGCAAAATGTTCAGTTGCACGTAAAACAATTCTTCCAATTTGAGGCGATATTGGGCTTTTCGCAATAAATCGGGCGATTTCGGGAAATGGATATTGCGAATCGCTTCATCCAACGGAATCACATGTGTTTGGTCGATAACGTATTGATTGAGAGTTTCTTGTAAAGGCTCTTTCAGCAATTCCAAAATTTTCGTAATGATTTTTTGGATGGCGCGCGAATGTAGAAAAGCGTTTTTCATCCTTTCGGTCGTATTGTATTGACCTTGCACGCCCGGTTCGCCTTCGTAAAACTTGCTTTCGGTTTCCAATTCGGGATGGGCAACGTTCAGGCGATGCCCGAAAACAGTCGGTTTCCCGAACAGAATATACTCTGTTCCAATTTGATAGAGTTGCGGAATTTGCTTCAGCATCCGAAACCAAACCAACTCAATCGAACCCGTATCGTCGTAAAAAGTAGCAGTCAATCGACGGGCGCTGCCTTCTCCCAAGGTTTCGTATTTCAAGATTTTACCTTTCAACTGAATATAAGGCATATTGCCGTCTATTTCTTTGATTTTGAATATCTTACTCCTGTCGATGTATTTATACGGAAAATAATACAACAAATCTTCCCACGAAACCGTATCGATTTCGCGACGGAGCGTTTCGGCTTTTTTCGGCCCAACGCCGGGTAAATACATCAGATTTTGCTGGCTAATATCCATTCAATAAAGCAGTTGCAATAATTAAATCAACGGGCGTCGTAATTTTGATATTCGATTTTTCGCCTTCCATCATTTGCACTCGGCAAATTCCGGCCGCTTCCACAACCGAAACATCATCCGTAAACGATTCGGAATAAGATTGCTGATATGCTTCTTTCAATATCTCGGAACGAAAAACCTGCGGCGTTTGCACCAATCGAAAGCGCGAACGATCGACTATATGACTCTCGTTTTCGGACAAACATTCGCGCAAAGTATCCGTAACCGGAACAGCCGGATAAACGGCTTGATGCGTTTCCGCTAAGTCAAATGCATTGAGAATCAATTCGTTGGAAACCAAGGGACGAACACCGTCATGCACCGCCACCAAAGCATTTTCAGGAACCAATCGCAATCCGTTTTGTACGGAATGAAAGCGCGTTTCACCGCCGGAAACAACTGTATGCGGAAGCGTAAAACGATATTCCAAACACAAATTTTTCCAATAATCCTGCTGATTTTCAGGTAAAACCAAAATCAAGCGAATTGATGAATCGGCATGAAAAAACGCAGCCAAAGTGTGCATCAACACCGTACTTCCATACAAAGGCAAAAATTGCTTGGGAATTTCGGCGCCCATCCGCAAGCCCTTTCCTCCGGCTGTGATGATTGCATATTTATCTGTCATTCAATATCTTCTAAGATTTTTTTCGTTTCTTCGTTTACCGTAAACAACTTGTCCTTGCAAGTTTTTAACAAAGCGGCCGCTTCTTTCAATAAGCCGCTCAACTCGTCCACATCCGATTGATTGCTTTCAATCTGCGTCTGAATTTCCTGTAAGCGACTAAACGCTTTCGAGTATGATAATTCTGTTGCCATAGAGTTTTTTATTTGTTCTGCAAAATTACAAATTAAAATTAGGGTAAACATACGAAAAAGAAACTATTTTTCCTCTGTAAAAAACTTTTTTTCATTGCATACGCTTGGAAAACTGAGGTTTTTCATCTAATTTTGCGGCTCGAATTACAATCAGCAAGACAAATGCTTTCTAAAACAGGTTCATTTCAGTTTCATATCGAATCATACGTGTGCGATTTTACAGAAAAAGCGACACTACCCGTTATCGGTAATTTTTTGTTAGACGCCGCTTCGATACACGCTCAAGAGCGCGGATTCGGTTTTGAACAAATCTCTAAAGACAATGTGGCCTGGGTTTTATCTCGACTCTCCATTGAAATAAGAGAATATCCCGGCCATGACCAATATCTTACAGTCGAAACATGGGTCGAAAACGTTTCGCGGTTTTTTACGCAACGCTGCTTCTGTTTCATCAATCAAGAAAACAAGGTAATCGGCTATGCGCGAACCATTTGGGCGGCGATTGACATCCATTCGCGCCGTCCGGTCGATATTCTGACTTGGCGACCCGATTTGGCCGATTATATCGTTCCCGAATCGGAAAAACAATGTCTGATTGAAAAAATGAGCAAAATTCCGCCGGTCGAAAACGTAGAGCCGACGATGGGCTATACCGTGCGTTACAGCGACATCGACATCAACAAGCATACAAACAGCGTGAAATACATCGAACACATCATCAATACTTTCGATTTGAGTTTCTTCAAAGAAAAATTCATTCAAAAATTTGAAATGGTGTATTTGGCGGAAGGAATGTTCGGCGATAAAGTGAAACTGTATAAGCAACAAACAGCTGAAAATGAATTTATTATCGACACGAAACGGGGCGACGAATCGCTTTGTCGCAGCCGGATTATCTGGAAATAATTTGAACAATTAATTATACAAAAAAAAGGCAAAAATGAATGACGAAAGGTACGAACTCAACAAAAATTTAGCGCAAATGTTAAAAGGCGGAGTGATTATGGATGTATCCACTCCCGAACAAGCCCGCGTTGCCGAAGCGGCAGGAGCGGCGGCTGTAATGGCTTTGGAACGCATTCCGGCAGATATTCGTGCGGCAGGTGGTGTTTCTCGCATGAGCGACCCGAAAATGATTAAAGGCATTCAAGCCGCTGTAAGCATTCCGGTTATGGCAAAAGTACGCATCGGCCATTTGGTGGAAGCGCAAATTCTGGAAGCATTGGAAATCGACTATATCGACGAAAGCGAAGTACTTTCGCCCGCCGACGATAAATATCATGTGGATAAGACACAATTTCAAGTGCCGTTTGTCTGCGGTGCTAAAAATTTAGGCGAAGCTTTGCGACGAATTGCCGAAGGCGCTTCGATGATTCGCACAAAAGGCGAACCGGGAACGGGCGATGTGATTCAAGCAGTCCGGCATCTGCGTGCCATGAATTCCGAAATCCGCCGCATCCAAAGCATGCAACAGGATGAATTGTATCATGCAGCCAAAGAATTACAGGTGCCCTACAGTTTAATTCAATATGTACACGAAAATGGTAAACTTCCGGTAGTGAATTTCGCAGCCGGAGGCGTCGCTACCCCTGCCGACGCCGCCCTGATGATGCAATTGGGCGCAGAAGGCGTATTCGTGGGATCGGGCATTTTCAAATCGGGCAATCCGGCCAAACGCGCACAAGCCATTGTGAAAGCCGTTACCAACTACAACAATCCGAAAATTCTCGCCGAAATCTCCGAAGATCTGGGCGATGCAATGGTCGGCATCAACGAAAACGAAATCCAATTATTAATGGCCGAGAGGGGAATGTGATTCAATTGAGAATTGAGAATTGAGAATTGAAAATGAGAATTGAGAATTGAGAATTGAGAATTGAGAATGAGAGTAGGAGTATTGGCTTTGCAGGGCGGATTCGCGGAACATATCCGCCATTTGAAATCGCTGGATATAAAAACTTTTGAAATCCGCAAAAAAGAAGATGCTCAACAACCGATGGATGGCTTGATTATCCCCGGAGGAGAAAGCACTACCATGGGTAAACTGCTGAAAGAGTTGAATTTATATAATCTTCTAAGAGAAAAAATCCAAAACGGATTACCGGCTTTCGGAACCTGCGCTGGCATGATTTTATTGGCTAAACAACTTGCCGAATCCGATGTTGTCCATTTGGGTTTAATGGATATTGTCGTCAAACGCAATGCTTACGGCCGGCAATTGGGCAGTTTCCACACCGAAGCCCTATTGGATGGTATCGGAACTATCCCAATGACTTTTATTCGTGCGCCTTACATTGAATCGGCCGGACCGAAAGTGAAAATATTATCGACAATAAATGGAAAAGCCCTTGCCGCTCGTGAAAAAAACATGCTGGTAACGGCTTTTCATCCCGAATTGACGGATGATAATCGCGTACATCGCTATTTTGCGGAAGAGATAATCTTACCGACTTCGCTTCGCTTCAAACACTTGTAGTTCGTCAAACTTTGTTTGTCCGTTTGGGTGTCTTTCAATTTTTAATTTTATTGTTTGATTAATTTAATGACCTTATTTTCCGCAACCGATTGAATACGAACTAAATAAACTCCATTATCCCAATATTGAACCGGAAGCTGTAGCGACAACACTTCGGGATTCCGGTAAACCGGCCGCCCGTTGATGTCGATTATAGCGACAGACACCGGAGCATCGAACTGCAAAATTAAAATATCTTTAACCGGATTCGGATATAGTTGAACAGCAGATAATGCCACTATCGACCCACTGATTGGCAACGGATCGTCAAACTCAACGACTTTTGTCGTCCGCGCCGAATGACAATCGCCGACGGTGGCTTCTACGGCAATAGCGTATGTCTTAAATTCTTCCGGTTGATAATCGAAAGTCGTTTCCGTTATCTGTTCGGCAACAAGTTCATTATCGACATAAATATTATAGGAATAAACGGTTGTTTCCGAAGCATTGGTCGGCTCATCCCACGATAAATAAATGTTTGCATTGTCGATTGTCGCTTCGAGATTGGTAACCGGTAAATATCCGAAACAGAACGAAATAAGTCCGCCGCTTTGCGTAATATTCCGCAAAGGCTTGTCCGTTATCGCAATTCCCGAACTGCCGCTCCATTTAAACATCTGCGGCGTAGATGTACCCGAAAATTCGCTACGTGCAGCCGTGCTTGCAAAAGGCGCTCCCGCCGAATCGACCGTTCCGTAAGAAGTAGACTTGCTGGAAGGAATAGCAGTTGTTGAAGATGCACAAACCACATAGGCCTGCTGCGGATGTTTAGTATTATTGATAGCGCCGTTGGACGCCGAATTATGAATATGGTAAATGATCAATCCACTGCCCGGAATATGCGAATCGTATCCGGTTTTCTGACGGTTTTCCAAGACATATATTTCGTTGTTGGTAGAGGCTTTGAGGGTGTAAGCCTCTGCGTTTTGTCCTGCACTCGGCATATCGGTTACGCTTAGCGGAGTAGTCAATTCGGTTGGCGTTACCCATCCGTATAATATCTTTTGAAACATATTTATATGAGCCGGCCGGGAACCGTTGCGACTGGGGCCATTCCAACTGCCGCTGGCCATCAAATCCCAATGGCCGGTTCCGGGATAAGAACCGCCACTGTCGGTGTAATCGATATCGTAAAAATCGTCTGCGCCGAATACATGGCATAATTCGTGGCAAATAACACCGATTGTAGTCAGCTTATTGCCCGAAGCGCCTGCCAATTCCGGCGAACAGGAATAGACAGATACTTTTACCTTGCTGTTCGGTAAAGTAAGCGTCTTAAATTGGCTCTTATGCGACCAGATTTGCTCGCCGTTATCAATACTTTCATCACCATAACCGGCAAAAATAATATGAAAAGTTTCGATTTTGCCATCGACGGCATATTGCGACAAATCGACATTCGGATCGGCGTCGGCTGCCTGGATGGCGGTTTTGGCAAAATCCGACCAGCGCGATTCGGAGGCGCCATAATAAGCCGCCGTTTCCGGCATTTCATAAGGACCTATAACAGACACGGTTAAATCCATTTGTCCGTATGAATTTTCATGATAAAAATCTTTTACGCTATTGGTGGCGCCATTCAATATTCCGTCGAACTCTTCGATGGTATAATTGATTTTCTTATCCGAAAAATCAACCAGCACGCACAAAGCCGTTTTCTCTCCGACGACCGGCGCTTTCTGAATTTCCTCGCCTGAATTGCTACGCAAAGTTTGTTCGGGAGTTTCCCAAACTTTCAACTTATCTTGAACTTGTTTCGCGCTAAATTTCAAATTTTTCGGGATGGCTTCAAGAAAATGTTTTTCCATTGTCGAACGAAGTCCTTCGGAACGATAAACATATTTCGAAGGAACTAAATCCCCTACTTCATCAAGGGTGGCATATACTATAAATCGTTGATCGTTATGCAGCAAAGTATAACCGTCGGTCGATTGCATCCAATGCACTCTCTCATCGCCTTGTATGTAATAAGTTACTGCCGTCCCGTCGGGTTGCACCGCCTCTATCGGATTGGGATTAGCAGGGACAGCTTCAATTTCGCAAAGATTTATAAAGCATAATGCGAAAAGAGTTATGCACAATTCAATCTTTTTCATTTTTATTTCATTATTTGACCATCAACTTAAGGGATTCATTTCCATTAATTTTCAAAAGATAGATACCGGCTTCGACGTTCATCGGCAAGTCGATGGTGTTTTCCGGCGTCTTCAATTCCAATATTTTCTGGCCGGCAGTCGAAAACAGTTGGAGTTGCAAACCGTTTGTTTGGGATGTTTCTACTCGTAAGGTTTCACCGCTACGAATCGAATTGGGATAAACTTTCAATCCCTTTTCCGAAGCCGTAATACGAATACCATTGATAGTTACACAAGCGGCATTTTTTTCGGAAAAGACCTGTGATGTGAAATAAATCCGAACATCATAACAGGCCTCCTGACCGGCCGGCAGCGGATTCAAGTCGGTATAATTATGCAATTCGACCAAGTTGCCCGTTCCTGAAAACAGCTGGTCGTATATGGCTACATCATTGCGGAACAATTGATAACCTCGTATATTTTTTTGAGGCGTTTTCGCCGGATCTTTCGCCAAAGTCGCGCGGATGCAGAACAAAGCAGCCGCTTCTGCGGGATTATCATCCCTTAATGTACGCCATGACAATCCGTTGTCTTCCGAATAGAGATTGCCTCGGCCATCGGCTATTACCAAATCGGTACCGCCATTGGCATCGGTCGAATAAAACGTTGCAGCTCCGAGCGGCCAATCGCGAGAATCGCAAGATTCCACTTCCACACCGTAATACAGCGGTTGAGTAACATCAATCTGCACCGGTTCCGCCAGTTGCACGGTATTCCATTTGTATTTCGAATCGACTACTTCTTCGTCCACAATTCGTTCATCGCCCTGCATGGCAAACCAACGAAAAGCAGGTGCAGTCAAATCTTCATACATCGGATTGGTCGTTCGCCAAAACGAAATGGAAGTCAGGTAATATCCCTCGTAATCTTTCAAATCTTCGGCCGGATACATATTCGCGGCGACAAACGGATAGATGCTGTTAGCGATGGCTCCCTGATACACATCATCGTCCCACATGTAACGCAGATTGACAAATCCTTCGGGATCAGACCAGTTCACGTGAACGGTTCCTTCTGCGGGAACTGCGCGGGCTGAAACCGTCAGCGGCGAATTGGTATTCATCCGGTAGTTACTGTCGGTAAATTCCACATTATCGACAAGCCATTGTAAAGAAGTATTTCCCTGCGCACGAAAACGAAAGCGAACATTTTCTTTTTCAATCAATGAGCTTACATCATACGTTTTATATCGCCATTTTCCTCCGTCATTGGCCGGAATTTCCGAGATAGACGTCCATTCATTGCCGTCGAAAATTTCGATCGAAACCTTATCTTCCGCACCTCCGGTCGGAATTCCGATATTGAATGACAAAAATGCATCAGGAGCGCCAATAGTCGAAAAATAGGGCGAAGTCAAACTTTCATCGTAATTGCTACCGCCCGGCGTAACGAAACGGGCGCACCAATGCGAATAACCGAACTCGCTGGCTTTCCACGTGTTGGCAAAAGCAACCGTATTGCTCGATGCATCCCAATAACCTGTACTCAACGGGATTTCGTCTAAAACGTCCATCACTTCCAATACGGGGCCGCCGGGTTGGTAGTCGCTGAAATCATCGAAAAAGGGAAACGACCGACGACCGACTGTAATAGTCAATATTCTACTTGCACGCGATTCAATTTTATTTTCATCTTCCTGATAGATGGCGCGAATCGTATAATGATGGCTTCCGTCTTCTACATTTTCAATCAAACAGGATAATGTTTCCGGATCCGTAATTTCCTCCAAGTGCGTATCTTCTTCATATACGGCGTAGCCCGCTAATGTCGCATCTTCGGAAGCTTCGGGTTTCGCCCAAGTCAAAAGGATTTCACCGTAGGCCGGCGATTCAATCCGTTCCCGTTGCACAGGCATCCATTGGGTTACTATTTCGGGAATTTCAACGTAAAATGCTACTTGTTTATTATCCTTATTTCCATAACCGATGATTTTTCTTCCATCGGCGGAAATACCGGAGGCAACCAGCAAATCAACGCCTTGATAATCAATACCTTGTTGTGTTAATAAATCCTTTAACTCAATCATTCCCAACGTTTTGGCATAGATGAACGCCCGGCGCGAATCGACAATGGGCGGCATTACAAGAGGATTAGGCGCCTGTCCCCAATACCCCACTACAATGCCGTTGTTGGAAACACCCATAGGCCTAGAATAACCGGCGCCGCTTTTAATGGTATTGTAATCGAAATTTGTCGTTTGTTGTTTTTGAATATTGTAAATGGCCGCACGGAAATTGTTGGTCGTGTTTTGATAGATCGCATATTGTCCGTTTTGGCTGACGGCATTAATTTCGCCGCCACCCGAATCTGCAACCGATGTTTTTACATATTGCGAACTGCTTTCATCATAAATCCATAGACGGAGATTGTTGTTTTCATGGCCGCCCATTACTTTTCCATCTCCCGAAATAGCAAATATTTCCGAATCATTGTCGACTGAGCTTTCCAGTAGCACATGAATCACGGGATTTTCGGGATTGCTCACATCCCAATAACCGGCCGCCCAACGGTTGCCCTGCCAACCGGGAGTGAATCCGCCCACGATAATCGTTCCGTCGTCGGAAACGGCATTCGCATGATCGGAAAATCCGTAAAAAGGACTGGCTGCATTCGCTCGTCGGGGCAATATCGTCCATTGATCGGCTGTAATATCCCTGAACGCGCCGGTAATATAAGGATAATTGTGTTCGTTATCAGTATCGGGAGCAAGGACATCCGGATTGGGAGCGACGCCTACAACTCTACCGCTCACAGAAACACCGCGTGCCGACGCACCCAAGCCATCGGGATTCACAATGTCCAAATCTTTTTCGACCACGCCACCGGATTTTGTCCACACAAAACTATGATGACCGGTTAGCATCGTAGCTTCGCCGACTTTTCCCACGACATAATTACCATCGGAAGAAATGGAAGTGGCAAACATTGTGCCGCTGCCTTCCATAATAAAAAAAGATTGTGCCTGTGTCGAAAAACTTGCCGAAATCAACAATAAAGTAAAGAAAAATTTGTTCATCTAAAAATTATTTTAATTTGTTATTTATCTATGATACAAAAATATTTTGCAAAGGTAATGGAAAAAACGATTTGAATGTGTTAATTTTATTTATAATCTTATCTTGGTCATCCGGATGGAACCAAGTTATTTCGGTATCGCGTTTAAACCAAGTCATCTGTTTGCGGGAATAAATGCGGCTGTTCTGCTTGATTTTTTCAACGGCGAAATCGAATGAGCAATGGCCGTCGAAATATTGGAATAATTCTTTGTAACCGACTGTATTTAACGAATTTAGATGCCGATACGGGTAAACGCGACGGGCTTCTTCCAATAAGCCGTCGGCCATCATTTGATCGACCCGGCGGTTGATGCGATCGTAGAGTTCCGCACGTTCGCGTTGCAATCCGATTTTAAGTATCTGGAAAGGACGTTGTTTCACTTTGTTGGTTCGCAATTCGGAATAGGGACGACCGGTCGTCAAACAAACTTCCAAAGCATGGATTACCCGTTTGTGGTTTTTCAAATCCACTTGATTATAAAAAACCGGATCAAGAATTTTTAATTGTTGACGGATAGCTTCCAATCCTTCTGCTTCAAACTGTTGCTTGATTTCGTTGCGTAAAGTTTCGTCGATCGTTGGAATATCGTCAATCCCTTTGCAAACCGCATCAATATACATCATCGAGCCGCCGGTCATGACGATGGTTTCGTGCGTTTGGTGCAGTTCGGACAACAATGCGATCACGTCTTCTTCGAATTGGCTGGCGCTGTAATAATCGTCCAAGGCTAAATTTCCGACAAAATAATGTTTTACCCGCTGCAAATCAGCAGCAGTAGGAGCGGCAACGCCGATAACCAAATCTTTATATAATTGGCGCGAATCGGCCGAGATAATCGGAACATGCAGTGTTTCAGCCAATTGCAGGCTTAATTCGGTTTTACCAACTCCGGTTGGGCCTAAGAGGACGAGTAGTGTTTTCAAGTAAACGAATATAGAGTAAACGGGCGATGAAAATTCTCGTTTACCCGTTTACATAATTTAATAATCAAAAGGATTACCTTCGCTCAAATCGGCCAAATCTTCTTCGTCGAACTCGTCGTCGCCATATTCGCTGTAGAAATCGTCGTCATCGTCCAATCCGGTGGAAGCGGTTGTTTGCGGAAGCGTAAAATCCAAGTCTTCAAACAGAGTCAACTGTTTGGGCGGTTTTCCTTGCG
>JAISWY010000170.1 GCA_031270925.1 Candidatus Symbiothrix sp. | reverse complement strand
AACGGACTTTTCCTCATCAAATGGGAAACCTTTCCGCCCATAGACGGGACGGTTAGAGGCTACGAATCCAATTTCCCCGATTCGTTTAATATGAATGTCCCTGTTTTTGAACAAAAAATCGAAACAGGCTATCAACGGGTCTTAACCCGGACGTATGACCGCACTTATTTCAAACTGGTTTTCAACAAAAGACACAGCACAGTAGTGAGCGAACGCAAACTGCCGATGCAAGGCATCCTCAATTTCAGGGATTTGGGCGGCTATTACACGCAAGATAAGCGGCAAATCAAATGGGGAAAAATTTACCATTCGTCGGCGCTGTCGTCGGTTACACCTTACGACCGGAGCATCTTAAAGAAATTGCACATCGAAACGATAATCGATTTTCGCACCGAAAGAGAACGCGATCATGCGCCGAACAATTTTCAAGCAGCACAAATGTATAACTGGCCGCTACGAGGCAACCGACACAATTTTTATTTCGACGAAATCTTGTCGCAACGGGTACAAGCGGAAACCATTTTGGTTTACGATCGAAATAATTTCGGCTTCCTCTGGGAAAACAATTCCGATTACTTTATCAAAATGTTTGATATGCTGACCGATGAAACCGATTATCCCGTAACGCTTTCGTGCTTTTTCGGGAAAGACCGGAGCGCCATTGCTTCCGCTTTGATTCTGGCGGCTTTGGGAGTTGAAAAAGCCGTTATTGTGGAGGATTTTTTGCTCTACAATCAAAATATTAATTTCAATGCAATTGTGAAAAATGCCGATGCCTTCAATTTCAAAATTCAAGAAGCAATCACGGCATTGTACAGTGTACACCGGGAAACGATCGAAAATGCTTTCGATGTAATTGAGCATAATTACGGCTCCATCGACAATTATTTGGAAAAAGAATTGCACTTAACCAACAAGAAACGGGAAAAATTGCGGAGTATTCTTTTATATTGATTACCTTTGTACCCGAATTTTAAAAAATAATTTTGAAAACATTTGAAGAATTGGGGCTTGCCCCCGAAATCGTGCGGGCAATTACGGAAATGGGCTACGAAAGCCCAATGCCTGTACAAGAGGAAGTGATTCCTTATTTATTGAGTTTGGGAAACGAAGTCATTGCTTTGGCTCAAACCGGAACGGGAAAAACAGCTGCTTTCGGATTGCCCGTCATCCAAAACATCCGAGTTGAAGATTTGCGACCACAAGCCGTAATCCTTTGTCCAACAAGGGAATTATGCTTGCAGATTGCCGACGACCTCAACGATTATTCCAAATACATTCCGAATTTGAAATTGCTGCCGGTCTATGGCGGTTCGAGTATCGAAAGCCAAATTCGCACTTTGAAGCGCGGCGTGCATATCATTGTCGCTACTCCCGGCCGTTTGATCGATTTGATTAATCGAAAAAAGGCTGATTTACAACAAGTTGAAAATATAATCTTAGACGAAGCCGACGAAATGCTCAATATGGGCTTTTCCGAAAGCATCGACGAAATTTTGTCGCACGCTCCCGAAAATCGAAACATGCTGCTGTTTTCGGCGACCATGCCGGCTGAAATCGCCAAAATCACGCGGAAATACATGCGCCAACCGCACGAAATCATCATAGGAAATAAAAATGAAGGCGCCAAAAATGTCCGTCATTCGTATTATATGGTTAATGCGAAAGACAAATATTTGGTATTGAAGCGATTGGCCGATTTTAATCCGAATATTTACGGCATCGTTTTTTGTCGCACGAAAAAAGAAACGCAGGAAATCGCCGATGCACTGATTAAAGACGGTTACAATGCCGATTCGCTACACGGCGATTTGTCGCAGGTACAACGCGATACCGTGATGCAGAAATTCCGCTTGCGAAATCTCCAACTGCTGGTGGCTACCGATGTGGCGGCGCGTGGATTGGATGTGGACGATTTAACGCACATCATCCATTACGGCCTGCCCGACGATGTAGAGTCTTATACGCACCGGAGCGGACGGACGGGACGCGCAGGTAAAACCGGAACTTCCATCGCCATTGTCCAATTGAAAGAAAAGCACAAAATCAAGGCAATCGAAAAAATCATCAATAAAACTTTTGAACAAGGAAAAATCCCAACGGGAAAACAGATTTGCGAAAAACAATTGCTCGGTTTCATCGACAAACTGGAAAAAGTGAATGTAAACGAAGATGAAATCGCTTACCTGCTTCCGGCGGTCTTTCGAAAATTGGATTGGTTAGACAAGGAAGATATTATCAAACGATTGATTTCCAATGAGTTTAACCGTTTAATCGACTATTATCAAGCTGCCGGCGAAATTGAAATCCCGGAAGAAAACAGGGAAAAAAGAAAACCGTTTGAAGGCGGAAAAAAAGGAAGAGGCGAATACGAACGGCCTAAAAATTCTACCGGAAAAGGCACGGGACGCGCTTCCGAACAAGGTTACGCCCGTATTTTTATCAATTTGGGTAAAAAGGACGGTATCACGCCTCTCGGAATCATCGGATTACTGAACGATAATGTTCAAGGGAAAAAAGTAGTTGTCGGAAGAATTGATTTGTTAAAGAATTTCTCGTTTTTTGAAATCAAAGAAGCCGATCGCGACCGTGTAATCCGGCAATTAGACGGCGTGAAAGCCTTCAAACAGCGTATTGCCGTGGAACTGGCGCAGCCTTCGCCATCGGACAATCGCAAACAACAAATTGAAAAAACTAAGAAAAAGAAAAAACTCTAACTTATACATAATATCGTAATGGAAAGGAAGAAAATTTTATTTGTTTGTTTAGGCAACATTTGTCGTTCTCCGGCTGCAGAGGGTATTATGAAGAAGAAAGTAAAAGAAAAAGGATTGGAGGAGCAATTTGAAATCGATTCGGCCGGATTGTTGGATTACCACCAAGGCAAATTGCCCGATCGCCGGATGCGAACACATGCAGCCCGGCGTGATTATGATTTGGTTTCTCGTTCGCGACCGGTTACCTCTCACGATTTTTTCTATTTCGATTTGATTCTCGGAATGGACGATTCGAATATACGCTCTTTGCAGCAACTCGCTCCCGATTTGGAAACACGAAATAAAATCGGCCGGATGACCGATTTTTGCAGGA
>JAISWY010000184.1 GCA_031270925.1 Candidatus Symbiothrix sp. | reverse complement strand
GAAAATAGTAATCGCTAATCAATTCGCCGGCCACTTTGGTAATGCCGTAAACAGTGTTTGGTCGCTGAATCGTGTCTTGCGGCGTCTGGATGCGCGGCGTATCGGGGCCGAAAGCGCCTATCGAACTCGGCGTGAAAATCGCACAGTTGTATTCCCGCGCCACATCCAAACAATTGAGCAGACTGCCGATGCCGACATCCCAACCCAATTGCGGATTTTTTTCGGCCGTGGCCGATAAAATGGCGGCCAAATTGTATATCGTGCCGATTTTGTATTTTTTGACCGCTTCGGCTACTTGCTCGATTTTCGTAGCATCAATTTGAACCGTGAGACCGTCGTCGAAAAAGCCGTCGGGGTAAGGCGGCGCCAGATAGCCGCAAATTACCTTGTCGCTCCCGTAAATCGATTTCAACTTTCGGCTCAATTCCGAGCCGATTTGCCCTGTGCTTCCGATAATCAAAATGTGTTTCATCTTTCCGAATTAATCAAAAATGACCCGCAAAATTACGACATATTTCTATTGCTTTTACCGATTTTAACTAAAATCTTAGGCATCCAACAAAGAAATTATTCCATTGGAATCCAAATCGCCTAACGGATTGTTACTTGCCACAAAAGTATCGGAGAGTTTTTGTTTGGCCGCTTGCAAATGCAAAATCTTTTCTTCAATCGTTTGCGTGGACAGGAAGCGGTAAACCATCACACTCTTATCCTGTCCGATGCGGTGGGCGCGGCTCAGGGCCTGCATTTCGGCGGCAGGATTCCACCACGGATCAATAATGAAGACGTAATCGGCCGCCGTGAGATTCAAGCCGACGCCGCCGGCTTTCAAAGATATAAAAAAACATTGCACATCGGCTTGGTGGTTGAAGCGATCGATTTCAGCTTCGCGATCGTTGGTTTGGCCGGTCAGCCAAGCGTATTTCCACCCGTTTTGGTCGAAAACCTGCGCCAAAAGATTTAAATGCTTCACGAATGAGGAAAAAATCAATACTTTATGATGACTTTCACGGATGCTTTCAAAATAGAGCAAAATTTGGTTGAATTTTCCGGAATCGCCTGTGTATGAAGGAATATTCAAAACCGGATGATTGGCCAGCAAGCGCAAACGCATCAGACTTTGCAGAGCGACCAATTTGTTTTGCGTGTATAATTCCCGGTTTTCCAACAAGTGGTTACGGATATTGTTTTTCTCTTTTTCGTACACCGATTCCTGTGCTTCGGTCATGTCGCAATACACGATTTCCTGCAAAAGCGGCGGCAAATCGGGCGTAACTTCCTCTTTTGTGCGACGAAGCAAAAACGGATGAATCAGTTTCAAAAGCAATTTTTCGGCTTCTGCATCGTTTTCTTTCGTTATCTTGTTGATATAGTTTGTTTTGAAAGACGAAAAACTGCCCAGCAAGCCGGGATTGATGAAGTTGAATTGCGCCCATAAATCGTTTAACGAGTTTTCGATGGGCGTTCCCGTCAGCGCGATTCGATGTGTCACATTCAATTGTTTAACCGATTGATAACTAATCGATTCCGGGTTTTTTATTGTCTGACTTTCGTCCAAAATCAAATAAAAGAAATCGTAATTTTTCAGATAATCTAAATCGCTTCGAACGATTCCATAGGACGTAATGATGATATGGTAATGTTTGAAAATTTTTCCTATTTCTTTGGATTTCAATCGTTTAATTCCTTCGTGGAGATATACTTTCATGTTGGGTGCGAATTTTCTCAATTCGTTTTTCCAATTGTGGAGCAGGGAAGTCGGCGCTACGACTAACGAGGCAGGCAGAATGGTCTTGGCAGTCGGGTTCCATTGGTCGAACAAGGATAATTGTCCGGGTTCCACATTCGATTCGACAGATTTCTCTTCCGTCGGTTTCACATAAATCGATTCGAGTAACGTAATGGTTTGCAAGGTTTTACCCAATCCCATATCATCGGCCAGACAAGCGCCGAAATGCAATTCGTACAAATGATGCAGCCAATAAAATCCCTGTTTTTGATAAGGTCGCAAAACAGATTCCAAACCGGCTGGAATAGCAGGCAATGTAGTCGTTTTCCGGAATTTATTCAACACATTATCAGCAAGTTGCAAACTTTCGGCGGTTTCATCCAACAGATGTCCGTGGATTTTCCGCAAGCGAAGAATTGATTCGTCGGCTTCGCTGTGCAGCATCACTTCCTGATAGCGCGAAAACCAGTCTTCGGGCAGGATAAAAACCCGGCCGTCGGGCAGCAAAAATTCGGGATTGCCGTTCAAAATATGTTTACGAAAGAGGCTGAACGGGATTTTCAATCCATCATCCAAAACTACCTCGATGTTCATTTCGAACCAGTCGATTTTCTCATCCACTTTTGATTGAAAGATTACAGAGCCGTTGTAGTAATCATGAGCGGTTTTTTGTTCAATTTGAAAATCGTTTAATTCGTGTAAATGCCGGTTCATCCAACCGATTAGGCCATATTTTTGCAAAAATTCGGATTGGTCGGGCAGATAAAAACGGTAGTCGTTCAATTTTTTCAATCCGATCTCATTCAGATAAGCGGCACAATGCTCTTCCCAAGCGAGGTCGCGCTCGAACCAGACAATCGTTTCCAGTCTATTCCGCTCTTCTACTCCGACAATTTTCTTGCGTTTTATCAATGTGGATGCTTCAAATCGCCGATCGTCGTAACGGAAATAGAGCGAGAGGCACAAACATTGGTAAAAATCTTCTTCCAAAACCAAAATAGCTTGTTTAACCGGCTGTTTTTCAAACATTTCGATTCCTTCGATTTTCACTTCGTATTTCGGAATCGTTTTGATGACAAATTTTTGGATGTATTCCTTTTCGGCTGCCGCCGGCACCTGGATATGCGTTTTCGTAAAAAACGGTTTCAATTTGATGGCGCCGATGTCATTTACCCGATGTATCTGCTTGTTTAGCAGCACGATACATGGCTGTTCCGATAGTACAACCGGTGATTCCTGTTGTAAA
>JAISWY010000159.1 GCA_031270925.1 Candidatus Symbiothrix sp. | reverse complement strand
CGTTCATCGGCAACGATATTGCTCCATCCGATACCAAATTACATGCTAATCCGAGATTGAACCGAAGCCGTATCGACAATCTTACCCTCGCCGAACATCTAGAATCCATCCTTGATTTTTACAACGAAATCGGTCTTGAAAAAGCCGTTGCCATTATCCGCAAGGACATAGAAAAATTGTCCGCCAAAGCCTGAATTTCCATTCAATTATAACGCACGCTTGGGATGAAAAAATTGTCCCTGTTTGTGAATGTTTGTCCCATATTGTCCCATACGGATAACGTGCTTATTTCCAATAATTTTCTTATATACTTTTGTCTTCCGAAATTTTTAATTTTTAGAAAATATGAGAAAGACATTTGCAAAATTCTGGCAAAAGCCGGAAAAAGAGGAAACTGTTGAGAACGGTATTTCTACTGAAAATTTATCGCCTGTTGACAAGGCGATGAATAATTTGATTAAAATGAAAGAGGCGACCAAACTTTTGAGAGCCTCTGCGCCTACCGTCCGTAAATATGCACGGATGGGGCATTACAAAGAGTACCATTTTGGCGAAAAACTTGTTTTCTACGACAAGGAGGAAATCCTGAATTTTATCCTGAACCGGAATGTAAACCTCAAAGAATCCTAATCCCATGAAAGAAAAAGATTCGAACAGGTATATTCGTGTCGGCACAACCCTCTATAAGATTGTCCGCCGTCCGTTGATGAGCGGTGATTTTATAGAGGAACGCATAAAATCTGAGTACTGCAATCTATTACACGGCACATGTATTCGGTTATAACGGTGAAATCTTGTCCGTTCCCAACCAAGTGGCGCGGGTCTATTCCGTTACTCAAAAGCAGTTGGAGGATATTATGTCAGAATGTTAGAACTACATTCTAATTTATTGATTTATAAAGAATAATATATCTTACAACAATCTAACAAAATTCTTACAGACTAACAAATGAACAGTATTACAAAATAATTACTCCGATTAGAGAAATGTAAGATATGTAAAGCGCTTATAAACAATAAGAAAAGAACAGTTTCTAACAATATTACAGATTTTAAAAGCTTCTTTCCCTGATAAGTTTTCCCGTGAAAGAAGAAAAAAACACAAAATAAATATAAGTATATGAACGAGTTAAACAAAATATCAATTAAACAGTATCTGTCAGGAATGAACATTCATCCGGTTAAGGACTACGGTTATTACAGCATGTATCATTGCCCATTCAGAGACGACCACAATGCAAGTTTCAAAGTGGATTACAATAAAAATGTGTGGCACGACTTCGGAACAAACGAAGGTGGGACAATCATCGACTTGGTAATGAAAATGGAAAATTGTTCGTTTCATGAAGCGGCCTGCAAATTGGAAAGAGAATATGCAATCAATCCCGATTCATTCTCTTTTCACGGGAATACGGTTTCTAATGAAATAAAAAATAATGCATCGACGAGCATTCAAAACATTATTCCGATTACCCATCCTAAATTACTTGCTTGGACTCGGGAACGGAAGATTGATTTGGGTTTGGCAAACCTGTATTGCGAGGAAATTCATTATCAGATAAATGACAAAAACTATTTTTCAGTTGGGTTCAGGAACGACAAGGGCGGATATGAATTGAGTAGTCCGCCGAATTTTAAAAGTTGTATTTCGCCGAAAGAGATTACGACCGTTCGGAATAATCGCGATGCTTGTTTGGTTTTTGAAGGCTTTTGGGACTTTCTTTCTTATCTCACGATTCAGAAAATCGAAAAGACAAAACACGATGTTGCCGTACTTAATTCAGTCGCCAATGTTCAAAAGACAATGGATTTTCTGAAATCACACAAGGAGATTTATACCTATCTGGATAACGATGATGCAGGACGAAAGGCAACGGAGTTGATTCAATCGGCAAATCCTATCGTGTATAATCGCTCAATAAAGTATGCAGACTTTAAAGATTTGAATGATTATTTGTGTCAAAAACCGATGATAAAACCGGAGGTAAAAAAGAAAAAATTGGGATTGAAACGATGAATAACAACCAACAGATGATACAGCGGGCTGCACCTGATTTTTCAGCGGAGCAAGTTTATGTTTTGGGAAACCCAAAACCTTGCTCTGCGAGGCGAATTATCCCGTTGGTCACCATTCAAACGATAAATTATGATGAACAATAAGAAAGGCGGGCGACCGAAATTAAGTCCCGCCGAAAAACTGAAATACCGTGTAGCCGTCAAACTTTGCACACAGGATTTTTACACACTGAAAGTAAAAGCCGCCCAAGCCGGAATGACCTGTACCGAAGTGGCGCGATTGGCAATTACCAGTTGCCAAATCCGTCAACGGTTTACGGCGGAACAAATGGATTGCATTCGCAAACTCTCCGGAATGGGCAACAATCTGAATCAAATCACGAGACGTGCAAATGCCGAAGGTTATACCAATGTCCGTGCCGAATATTTCTACTTGGCGGATAAAATTGATGATGTATTAAACCAGATGGAAAATGATAGCAAAAATAGTTAAAGGACAAGGTTTTAAGGGCGTGGTAAACTATGTCCTTGATAAAGCCAAGCAAACGGAATTGTTGGCAGCGGAAGGCGTTCGTTACAAAAGTCGTGAATCCATTGTCCGCAGCTTCGTTACTCAAGCGGGAATGAATCCGAAGGTTTCAAAAACGGTTGGTCATATCTCATTGGATTTTTCGGCGCAGGACAAAGATAAACTGACAAATGTAAAGATGGTGCAGATTGCCAAAGAGTACATGGCAAAAATGGGAATTACTGATACGCAGTATATCATTGGGCGGCATTACGACAAAGAACATCCGCATATCCATATTGTTTTTAATCGGATAGATAACAACGGCAAAACGATTTCGGATAAGAACGACCGTTACCGCAGTGAAAAGATTTGCAAGGAATTGACTGAAAAACACGGATTGTATTTTGCACAAGGCAAAGAGACTGTGAAAGTCCACCGCCTGAAAGAACCGGACAAAACCAAGTACGAGATTTACGATGTCTTGAAAGTAGCCGTTCTCAAATGTAAAAATTGGAATGAATTGAAAAAAGAACTTCAAAAACAGAGCATTACGACAGATTTTAAATACAGGGGA
>JAISWY010000132.1 GCA_031270925.1 Candidatus Symbiothrix sp. | reverse complement strand
CGACCAGAAGACTTTTTTCCCATTGGCTTCGATGCGATCTTTGCCGTCGTTTTTGATGACGAAATTTAAATCGCGAGCGAACAGATGTTCTTCCTTATCGAAGAGCAAGTCGTAACATTCCTTGAAAAATTCGTCGCTTTTTTCCAAATACAAGGGATTTCCGGTGGTAATTCCCAGTTTGACCCACACGGGCGGCGCCATAAACAGCGCATCGCACCACCACCAGCGAATTACTCGAATATTGGCAACCGGATAATCGCGTTGCAGGAAAACATCAATTGTATCCTGTAAGGGGCGAATCATTTTTTCTCGTTTTTCGATTCGATATAAATCAATATAAGTTTGACCGATGGCCATATCGTCGGCATGATACCAGCGCTCGCGGGGCGTCCATTGCACCGAGTCGAAAGTTTGCAGCATGAATTGATAGATTTTTTCCGATTTTGTGATTTCCCAAGCGGAAAAAAGTCCGGCATAGAAAGCGCCGTTCGTCCAATCGCGCGGATCGTGCTTCGGATGTTGCAATTGCCAATCTGCGACTTTTTCTATGGTAGTCCGAATGTAATCGGCGCGGAAATACCTATCGTTGTGCGATTTGCATCCGAAAAAAATCACGAGCAAAAACAGATAAATTATTCGTTTCATTTGTATTGTTCCGTTTTTTGTTGATAATATTGTTGCATCACAAAAAATGCTTTTTTCTTGTTTCCCGAATCGGAAATCAAACCTTTACGGTTGAAAAAGTCCTGAATACCAAACAATTGGCGACGCGGCGAACGGAAATCGACCAACACCCAGGGCGACAATCCCGACAAGCCGTCGATACGTTCCATCATTTCGAGGTTGCATTGAAACAGCGCCTCCTGATTTTCTTCGGTAAAGCGCGTAGTTTTGTCGCCGTGGAAACCGTAGAGGCAACCACCGCCGAACTCACTCACTATCACCGGTTTATTATACGGGATATTCCAGGTTGCACGAGTCCAGTCCTGCATATTTCCGCCCCAATACCAAGCCATGTATTGGTTGAAGCTGATAATATCGACGTATTCGTTCATGTTATCTTTCATCGAAATTGTTTTGTCGTTGTCGTTACGGGTAATTTCCATGGCCATACTAATCAATCGCGTATCGTCTTGACTGCGAGCATATTTCGCCAATTTGCTCAAAAACAAATCGCGTTCGGCGCTATGCGGTGTTTCGTTGGCTATCGACCAAATAACGACGGCGCAACGGTTTTTATCGCGGTAAATCATGTCGTGCAATTGATGTTCGGCATTGGCGTAAGTATCGGGATTCGACCACGAAATCGTCCAATAAACAGGTATTTCCGACCAAACGAGTATGCCCATTTTTTCGGCCATGCGAATCGTATGTTCATTGTGCGGATAATGTGCCAAACGCACGTAGTTACAGCCCATTTCCTTCGCCCAGCCCAATAGAACGGCGGCGTCTTCGTCCGACCATGCGCGACCCGAACGGAAGGGCGCTTCTTCGTGAATACAGATTCCGCGTAAAAAGATTTGTTTTCCGTTCAGTAACAGCTTTTTACCGTCGGTTTGAATGGTGCGGAAACCGATTTGATCGTTTAATTTTTCCTTGTTTGAAGCAAGGATGACATCGTATAATTTCGGATTTTCGGGACACCATAATTGCGGTTTGGCTTTCAATTCAAAAGCAGCTTGCCCCGAAGCATCGGTTTTCAGGTTTTGTTTCAATTTCAATTCGGGAATTTCGATTGTAATATCCTGATTGGCAACCGGTTGATTCAGTTTTATCCAGCCGTAAACGCTTCCCTGTTTTTCCTTATTCCATTGAAAGAAGTAATCTTCGATGTAAGTTTCGGGAACTTCACAAAGCAGCACATCGCGGGTAATTCCGCCGTAATTCCACCAATCCATATTCACAGTCGGCACATTGTCGCGATGGCGCTTATTATCCACTTTCACAATCACAAAATTGTTTCCCGATTTTATCGCATCCGTAATATCAAAATTAAACGGAGTGTAGCCGCCGATGTGTTCGCCCATTTTTTGACCGTTCACATACACTTTGGTATCGTAATTGGCCGCTCCGAAATACAAAATGTAACGGGTAGCGGATTTCTTTTCGACCGTGAAATCTTTTTTGAACCAAACCGTTCCTTCGTAAAAAAATAGCGATTCGACTTGCGTATTCCAATCGCCCGGAACATTCATAATGGGCGATGTATCAAAGTTATATTCCACTAATTCGGTAGGATCCGCTTTTTTATTGATGAAAAAACCGTCGGTTTGCGGCTGCATCCGGTAATCGTAGTAACCGTTTTCGAGCGGATCGACGATGTAGTTCCATTTTCCATTCAACAAAACATGTTCACGCGCATAAACATTCGACAACAATGCGATTTCTTGCGAAAAAACAGGTAACGCCATTCCGAACAATAGCATTGAAAGAAAGATTTTCTTCATGATATTAAATTTAAATTATTGATAATCAATTTATTATGATTTTTTGTTTCCAAACCGAATTTTGTGTTTGCAAATATACGATAAAAACGCCTTTTGACAAAGAGCTTACTTTCCGGCCGCATAAATCAAAAATCTGTAATTGCGACGATTCATTAATGATAACCTGTTTATTTTCAATCGTTTCTATTGCGGTATTTGAATACAGACGGTCGATTACTTTTTGCGCATAACGTTCGCCCAAGCTAATATTGCTTTGCCGGTCGAAATGTACATCGCCCGACGATCGCGGTGTTAAACCTTCGGCCGAAACCCAATCGGAGTTGGAAATGACATCTGAAATAGTGCGAATCATGCGGTTAAAAGCCGTAGCGGGCGACCACGAATGAATCAATTCGCCGGCCAAAAAGTAAGCGTCGGGAGCCGAAAATTCGTTGCGCATACTCGTAACCATCTGATTCAGTTTAGCTAAGTAAGTATCCGTCGAACTGGTGTTGCTTTCGCCTTGATGCCAGATAATTGCTTTCAATTCACCGTAGGGCAAGGCTTTTTTCATCCGGCTCACGGTTTTTGTGTAGAGATCTGCGCCAGGTAGCCATTCGTCCATCGCGCTACCGCCACGAGCATTCACAATCATTCCGGTTGTAATATCCGGTTGATGTTCGGACAGGTATTTTGCAAATCCGTAAGATGGACTTATTTGCTGTTCATTCAATGTTTTACGGATATTCGAATATTGATTCATCGGATTGGTAGCCAATTCAAATTTGAAATTAGAATTGAACAAATAACAATGGTCAATCGCTAAGCGGTCGTCTTTGGCGTTGTCTATCGGGCCGCGTCCCGCCATATTCGATTGACCGATGCAGAGGAATAAATCCAATCTCGGCAGATCCGGATCCTCGCCGCCCTCGTCGCCGCCTTCTTCAATGCTATTTTCTTCGGCTTCAACGGCTAAACGAGGCGCAGTAGCGTCGCCGGCTTCTTTGGAATAAAAATTGATGATGCTGCCTGTATTGCTTACGGGATTGCGCACGTTCGTATCTTCGGACAATAGCAATGAAATCGTATTTTTTCCGGCGGCTTTGTAAGCTTTAACTGCTTGAGTTATATCGAAATCGAGCCATTTATCGGCCGTATTTCCAAGGGTTTGGGTCAGTGTGATAATTTTTACGGCCGTTCCGACTTTGTTGCGCGAGTTGTAAGTTAAATCATCTTCATTCCAATCGTTACTTTCC
>JAISWY010000350.1 GCA_031270925.1 Candidatus Symbiothrix sp. | reverse complement strand
CGTTATACTGCCTTTGTAAAAAAGCTCTTATTGGATAAATGCGACTATGATTATTGTGTTTTTGACCATAATTCAATAGCAGGTACTTTGGTTCAATATGTAAATAAATTCAACATTTCGACTATCACGATAAATCATAATCACGAACCGGAATATTTTAAAACAACTACTTCCAACTGTTTATTAAGAATATTATTTCCTCCGGTTATTAGACGGCAAGAAAAAAAAGCATACCGTAACAGTAAAATCAACTTTTTTCTGACAATGAATGACCTTAAAATATTTGCAGAAAAGTATGGTAAAAATAATGCGCATAATGAAGTAATCGGGTGTTTTGAATCTAGTGAATCGGAGCAATGTTTAACTATCTGTAAAAAAACAAAAGCAACAAATAGATTTATAATATCAGGCTCATTATCATCTAATCAAAATTGTATTACGATAAAAAATTTCTTTAAAAAATATTATTTGCTGTTACCATCTCAATCGACGATAACTATTGCAGGCAAGCACCCTTCGGAAGGGATAAAGAATTTATGTAGGCTCTATCCAAATGTTGAACTTGTTCCTAATCCTGTTGATATGAAAAAAATTATTAGTCAAGCTGATATTTATATTTGTCCCATCGAAATTGGCGGTGGATTAAAATTACGAATAATGGATGGTTTAAGAAACGGGTTGCCCGTATTGGCACATAAAAATGCTGCAAGAGGATATGATATGTTTTTTGATAAGGAATGGTTTCAAATTTATGATGATGAAAACAGTTTTTTGCAAGCATTAGATAGAATTACATGTTATATTCAAACTAATGACTATTTAATTCAATCAATAATGAAAGAATATTTTAAATATTTTAGTTATGAATCGGGCAAAGGAAAGATTTATTCATGCTTATTGAATAGAAACTAAAAAATGAATTTTCGCCCAATACTACCTATTTAAATTAAAATGTACGAGCGCTTTTCCAAAATATTTCCGCAACTTATTCGCTGATGAAAAAAATATTTGAGAATTACAAGGAGCCGCTGTATGGATGATTAACTTCTAAAATGACTGTTTATTCATTTTCAACAGATGTCGTTAAACAAATTTTGTCAGACTTGAATCCGGATTATACCAACGAAGACTTGCTCGCGTTTGATATGCTTACCGGCGGTGTAGCTAAAATCGAAGCACTTGTTAACAACGGTTGCAAAACTTCGTCCGCCATGTTTGATTATTTTTTTACTGACGATTCTTTTTTTATCGACGAAGGGCGCAATGTTCTGATAGAGGAATTTGGAAACGAATACGGCAACTATTTCTCTATACTTTCGTTGATAGCCTCTTCAAAAACAAATAGAGCAACGATAGAAAGCACACTTAATATGCACGCTGGAGGGCATTTAGACCGATTGGAAAATGATTTTGATATTATCAGGAAAAAACGTCCTTTCGGAGCAAAAGAAGGAAGTAAAAGTGTAAAATACAAAATAGACAATTGTTTTTTCAATTTCTGGTTCAGGTTTATATACAAATGTCGTAGCGCCATCGAAATCAAAAACTTTTTCAGGCATTATTCTTGAAAAATATTTTAAGGAAAAATTGATTGAATCAAAGCAATTTTCTGATATACAGTCATATTGAGATCGAAAAGGCGAAAACGAAATAGATATTATTGCCGTGAATGATATGAAGAAAGTTATTCATTTTTATGAGGTAAAACGCAATCCCCGGCGTATCAATTTAGCCATACTCGAACAAAAATCCAAATATGTCCTGTCAAAATATTCCGAATATAATGACTATGAAATAAAATGTATCGGCCTTTCGATGGAAGATATGTAAGCAATTTTACCATATATTTCAGAAAATATAATCGTTTTAATAATGGCAAATGTTTGTTGTATATTAAACTATCCATCACATTACCGATACGCCATCTATCGTTTGATGGAAGATGAGTTGGACTGTAATTTTGTTTTTGGAAACATTAACGACGGTCATATAAAAAAGTTGGATATTTCTTCATTCCATCAGAAAACAATACAATTTCAAACAAAAAAAATATTGGTTTTTAATTGGATAAAAGGATCTGTTAAATTGGCATTTAGTTCATATCGTAAATATGTTTTGACAGGCGATATTCGTTGTATATCCAACTGGTTGATTTTAATTTTCACACGTTTGTTGGGGAAAAAGACATATTTATGGACACATGGATGGTATGGCAACGAAACTACAAGCAAGATAATAATAAAGAAAATTTTTTTCGGATTATCTAACGGATTGTTTTTGTACGGCGACTATGCAAAAAAACTGATGATAGAAGAAGGTTTTTCAAAAGATAAATTACATGTCATATATAACTCTCTTTCATATAATTTGCAATTGGAAGTGAGAAAAAATTTACGGCCATCCAATATTTGCAATGAGTATTTTCAAGAAACCGCCCCTGTGGTTATTTTTACAGGACGGCTTACGAAAAAGAAAAAAATAGATTTATTGATTGACGCCCATAAGCACTTAAATAGTCAAGGAATAAAGATAAATGTTTTATTATTAGGTGCTGGACAAGAGGCTGATTATTTAAAAGAGAAAGCAGAAAAATGGGGTTTGGCAGATTTTTATTGTTTTTATGGAGAATGTTATGATGAGAATATAATCGGTAATTTGTACTATAATTCGACTGTTTGTGTATCGCCGGGTAATGTCGGTCTTACGGCTATACACGCTCTGACTTATGGTTGTCCTGTAATTACGCATGATAACTTTCCTCTTCAAATGCCTGAATTTGAGGCAATAGAAAGAGGTAAAACCGGCGATTTTTTTAATTTTGCTGATGCAGAATCTCTTGCAAATACCATAAAATTGTGGATTTCCAATAATTATCCAAAATCGAAACATTTAATAGAAAACTGTTTTGAAATTGTAAACCTAAAATTTAATCCGGATTATCAAATAAAGGTTTTTGAAAATGTTTTGTTATGAAAATACTATACACCATTTCATATCTTGGTATTAGTGGCGGCGGTCCCTCACAAAGCATTTATTATACTGTCAAAGGCATAAGAGAGATGAGTTTGACAACGGATATATTAACTTATCAACCTGCCTCAAACGATAAGTTTATATCCAAAGAAGATTATATTATTGCTTTGCCGAATAAAAAACTGCCTTTCTCCTATTCGCCGGAATACCGGCAATTTTTACAGAAAAATCCGTATGATATTTATCACGCACAAGGCGTTTGGACGTATCCGACTTTTATTACGGCAAAACTTGCCCGCTACTGCAACAAGCCATACATAATAACACCGCGAGGTATGCTTTATCCGCAGGCATTAGCCATTTCCAAACTGAAAAAGCAAATCTTTCTCAAATTATTTTTAATGAATGATTTGAATAAAGCAGCCTGTGTTCATGCTACCTGCATGGAAGAAATGCAACATATAAGAAATTTAGGCGTAGAATCTCCCATTGCGGTTATTCCTAATCCTGTTTCGATTCACGACTTTAAAGGCCATGAAACCTTTAAATCTTTTCAAATCGGATATTTAGGCAGAGTCCATCCACGCAAAAATATTGAACGCCTTTTATATGTTTGGGACAAATTGAATTTAAATCAAACAAATGTAGAATTGGTAATTATCGGCGATGGCAACAAGCAATATATGGATTTTCTAAAAGCCGAACAAGCAAAATTAAATCTGAAAAATGTAGTATTTACGGGATTTTTAACCGGCAAAGCCAAAGAAAACACCTTAAATTCATTGTCGTATTTGGTTGTCCCAAGCGATTTTGAAAATTTCGGGATGATTATTCCCGAAGCCCTGATTAAAGGCATTCCCGTGATTGCCTCAACAGGCACGCCTTGGGAAGAACTCAATACGCACAATTGCGGTTGGTGGGTGGATAATGATGTGGATACTTTGGCGGAAACCATACAAAAAGCCATTGATACACCGGAAAATGAACGTGTTGAAATGGGTAAACGCGGACAGGGATTGGTCAAAAATAATTATTCTGTCGAGGTTGTCGCTAAAAAAATGATTCGGTTATATGACTGGATGCTGAACGGTGGCGCAAAACCGGAATATGTATATCTATTGGAAAATCAAAATAAATGAGCGCGAGCCAATAAAATATTATAAACGAAAAATAGACAGCCGTCTGCTTGAATGGAAAGATTGCAAACGACGTAAGCCATTGTTGTTGAGAGGCGGCTTGCCCGAAGTGCTTGCTACCTATATTGAAACCGATCGGTTGTCAGACAAACGGAATCCCTTTGCTCAAACACGATTTGTATTGCTGGCATCGCGAAACCAAATAGGAATTATTATCATTACTCATACCTGAAAACCGGATATTATTCATCTAAAAATTTGCAAAAAGCAAATGCAGGTGCCTAAAAAACAAATAGATATTTCCAAAAAGAAAAGTCCCCACACGCTTAAAATCAAAATGTGGCGGATATTATGGTCTTGTGTGTATAATATATTGTTTAGGTATTCTCCGAATCCTTTTCATAAGTACAGAATATTCATATTAAGGATATTTGGCGCCAAAGTATCAATAAAAGCTCGAATATCTCCTCAAGCAATTATTACTATGCCTTGGAATTTGGAGATGGACGATTATGCAACGCTTGGCCCTTATGCAATCGTTTATTCTACCGCTCCGGTTAAAATTGGAAAACAAGCTACGGTGTCGCAATATGCCTGTTTATGCACGGCAACGCATGATTATGAAGATGCTAATTTTACGCTGTATGCTGAGCCTATTACAATTGAAAACAATGCTTGGGTTGCAGCCGACGTCTTTGTTGGACAAGGCGTTACTATTGGCGAAGGTTGTGTAATTGGCGCGCGTTCAAGTATATATAAAAATTCGCCGGCTTGGACGATCTGTGTAGGAAATCCGGCGAAACCAATAAAGGAGAGAAAAATCATTAAAGATAAAAGCAATGAAAAAAACAGACTGCCCAATCAGTAAAATTACTCCGGACGACGGCTATCAATATTTTTTCGGATATTACGATAGATGCCCGTGGAATAAGGCGGAAGATAAAATATTGGCTCATCGAATATCGTTTTTAGACCATTTCCCCGAAAACGAAACTGCCGAAGTTGGATATATTGATTTATTGACGAATACTTTCGTCAAGATAGATGCCACATCTGCATGGAATTGGCAACAAGGCTCTCAACTTCAATGGATTACCCATGATGGGAAAGAGAAAATTATTTATAATCAAAGAATCAACAATACAATTAAGGGTTGCATGGTTGATGCGGATACTCTTGAAAAGACAATAATAGATTCTTCCATTTATACGGTAAGCCGTGACGGAACAAAAATACTGACTTTGAACTACGGACGACTTTATGATACAAAGATAGATTATGGTATTTTCGGTATAATTGATACGAACAAGAATGTAAATACTCCCGATAATGATGGTATTTTCCTGTATGATTTGACAACTCAAACATATAAATTGATTGTATCGATAAAAACATTGTCGGAAACAAGTAAAGTATATATTGGCGATAAAAAGCAATATGTCAATCATCTCATGTTCAATCCGTCAAGCAATCGTTTTTGTTTTCTGCATCGCTATGAAAGAAACGACAGGATTACTCAAAGCCGTTTGTTTACTTCCGATTTGGAAGGGAAAGACATCCGTCTGCTTTTTGAAGGTATGATAAGCCATTACGATTGGAAGGATAATGAAACCATATTGGCGTGGGCAGGCAAACGCAAATTAATAGGGAATGGCACTCCTAAAAAGTTTAGTCTAACGACTGCCTTGAATAAAACACTTAAACCGATTTATTATTTTTTAGGAAAACCCAGAATATTGATGCAAAAGATAATGAGAGACTCATTTTATTTGATAAAAGATATGGAATCTGCAAATAATTCGGAACGGATAGGCTTTGGAATAATGTATTGCGACGGTCATTGCACTTATTCTCTTAATAAAAAGTGGATATTAACAGATGGTTATCCCGACTTGGATAATAAACAACCTCTATTTCTATTTAACACGGCCAACAATGATTTCGTCGAAACAGGCAGATTTTATACTCCTAAAAAATTGGATAAGGAGATTCGGGTTGATTTGCATCCACGATCGAATCACGAGGGAAACAAAATTTTGATTGATTCTGCAATGAATGGAAGCCGGAGTATGTATATTATAGATGTTTCAGAAATAACAAAATAAAGATGTGCGTATCTATTTTTATACAAACATTGAACGAAGAAAAAAATCTTCCAAGATGTTTTGACAGCTTGAAATGGAGTGACGATATAGTTGTTCTTGATTCTATTAGCTGCGATAGAACCGAAGTAATTGCAAAGCAATATGGATGTCGTTTTTTTCAACGCAAATACGATGGCCGGGCAAACAATCAAAATTGGGCGGTAAAAAACATTGATTTTAAGTATGATTGGGTTTGGTATGTGGATGCAGACGAAGTAACTCCACCATCTTTAGCCGAAGAAATCCAAAAAATCTGTTCCAATCCCGACACGGAAGAAGTCGTGTTTTTTGCTCGACGTGAAAACTATTTTATGGGAAAATGGTTGAAACATTGCGGAGGGGAGCAAGCTTGGATCGCTCGACTGTGGAAACCTGCATACATCGAATGGGATAGAGGAGCAAATCCGGTTGCAACGTTTAATGGAAAAGCGGGTTATCTTAAAAACAAATTCGAACATTATTTTTTCAGTAAAGGCTATTTCGATTGGATTGAAAGACATAATAAATATAGTAGTTATGAAGCCGAAGAAACGATAAAATCACTTATCAATGGAGATTTTAAGATAGCAGGTCTATTTTCCAAAGATACGATTGAAAGAAGGAATATGCTGAAAAAACTATCTTTCAGATTGCCCTTACGTCCTTTTTTTCGATTTATACACATGTATTTTGTCAGTCGAGGATTTTTGGATGGAAAACCCGGTCTGACTTATTCTTTTTTAATCGGTATTTATGAATATTTTATCGTACTTAAAGTTAAAGAATTGAAAATGAAAGAAAAAGGAATTGCCTTGTGGTAGATTCAACCATTGAATGCAATTTCTTTTACCACATTCCGCTGAATATTGCGCAAGTTTATATATGTTTGATTTATCAGGAATATTCCTACCTATCGATTTGCAAATCTTATGAAAATCTCCATCATTACTGTCTGCTACAACAGCGAAAAGACGATTGCAACCACCATTGAGTCGGTTTTGACGCAGACTTACCGTGATATTGAATATATCATTATTGACGGTGGTTCGACAGATGGAACGCTCGACATTATCAAAAACAATTTTCAACTCACAACTTTCAATTTTCAACTCGTCAAAGAACCGGACAAGGGTATGTATGACGCCATGAACAAAGGCATCCGAATGGCTACCGGAGATTTTGTCGCGATACTGAATGCCGATGATTTCTATAATTACCCCGGTTCCATCGAAACAATGGTCAATTATTTGCGCAAAACCGGCGCCGATATGTGCTATTCCGATGTTCGTTTCGTCCATCCCGACGATTTGACAAAGACAGTGCGATATTATTCGTCGGCCAAATTTAAACCCTCATTGTTCCGTTTCGGATTTATGCCGGCGCATCCGTCCTGCTTCATTCGAAGAAAATTATTTAACACAATCGGCTGTTACAAAACATGTTATCATATTGCAGCCGATTACGAATTATTGATCCGCTTCTTGTACAAACATCAAATTTCGCATCGTTACCTCGCTTTCGACATTATTAAAATGAGGACGGGCGGCAAAAGTACAAAATCATGGAAAAGTAATTTGCTATTGAATCGGGAAATCGTCCGCGCCTGTCGCGAAAACGGAATTTATACCAATCTTTTTATCTTATCATTGAAGTATTTTATCAAAGTTTTTGAATTGATTTTTACAAAGAATAAATGAATCTTTTAATTACGGGCATACACGGCTTTGTTGGCTCCAATCTCGTCGAAGCATTGAAAAACGACCATAGCATCTACGGTTTGGATATCGTTTTTCCCAAAAAAGCAGGTATTGTCAAAACATTTTCATGGAACGATGTAAAAACCTTGCGTGCAACGTTTTCACCGTGCATTGACGCCGTTGTCCACCTCGCAGGCAAGGCGCACGATACCCGACGACCGGCAAGGGGTGATACCTCCTTGTTACGACAGGAATATTTCGACATAAATTTAGGCTTAACCCAAAAGATATTCGATTATTTCCTGCACACAAGCGCAACGAAATTCATCTTTTTCAGTACCGTAAAAGCCGCTGCCGAAACTGTAATCGGCAATTTCCTGACCGAAGATGTCATTTCTCAACCTGTCGGTCCTTACGGCGAAAGTAAAATCGCCGCCGAAAACTACATCCATTCTCAATTTTCAATTCTCCACTCGCAATTAAAAACCATTTACATCCTACGTCCAGCAATGATTCACGGCCCCGGCAACAAGGGAAATCTTAATCTGCTCTACAATTTCGTCAAGCGTGGCATCCCCTATCCACTCGGCGCATTTGAAAATCGACGTTCTTTCACTTCAATTGACAATATTGCGTTCGTTGTGAAAAATCTGCTCGAAAAAGATATTCAACCGGGAATTTACAATGTTTCTGACGACGAAACATTATCGACCAACGAATTAATCGAATTGATTGTATCAATTTTAGGCAAAAAGAGCAGAATCTGGAAACTTTCGCCCAAATTGATGAATTTCGCCGCCAAACTCGGAACAGTCCTTCATTTGCCTCTCAATAGCGAACGATTACGCAAATTAACCGAAAACTATGTTGTTTGTAATGAAAAAATCAAAAAAGCTCTGCAAATAGAAAAAATGCCGATACCGGCCAAATCAAGTTTTGAAAAAACAATTAAAAGTTTTAAAAACCAATGATTTACGCGATAATAACAATTATCCTTTTTGTCTGCGAGTTGGTTTATTTCAAGATAGCCGACAAATACAACATCATCGACAAACCCAATACCCGCAGTTCGCACAATTACATCACAATACGCGGCGGCGGCATTGTCTTCTGGTTAGCGGCTCTCCTGTATTTTATTATTGCCCTTACCGTCTCGTCTGTTCCCATCCCTACCGTCCCCATAGTCTCTTTCTTCTCCGGTCTGACCATGCTTTCTATCGTCAGTTTTTGGGATGATATAAAATCATTACCAAACAAAATACGAATAATCATTCATTTTCTCTCTATCTCACTGGTTTTCTACGGGCTAAACCTCTATTCAACTTTGCCTTGGTACTTAATCCTCATTGCTTACATTTTCTTCGTGGGTATCCTCAACGCCTACAATTTCATGGACGGTATCAATGGAATAACCGGTCTGTATAGTCTTGCAATCTTAATTTCCTTACAATACATAAACCGGAAATACTTGTTCACGGAGCCGGATTTCATCAATTTTGCGATAATCGCCTGTATTGTTTTCCTGTTTTTCAATTTCAGAAAGAAAGCCAAATGCTTCGCCGGCGACATCGGCAGCATGGCCATCTCATTCTGGATAGTAACATCGCTCCTGCAACTGATGCTTAAAACCAATTCCATCATCTGGATAATGTTCCTTGCTGTTTACGGTGTGGATACGGTTTTCACAATTCTACATCGCTTATGTCTCAAACAAAATATTTTCAAACCACACCGCTTGCATTTCTATCAAATCCTTGCCAATGAAAAACACTTATCTCATCAACTTGTTTCTTTCCTTTATGCAGCAATCCAGCTGCTGATTGGCGGTGTAATCATTGCCGTTCATTTCAAATTTCCGCAATTTGAAAGCGTTGCCGCTATCGCTATTTCCCTTATTTTAGTATTAGTTTATTTAGTGAAATTTAAATTTTTGTCCTGAATTTTTATCCTTTTTCATAAATACAAAAAGCGTTTTGCCGTCTCAAAAAATAATAATACTTTTGCAGGCTTAATTTGTCAAAAACGAATGAAACTAACAATCTATCAAGTCTTGCCCCGCTTGTTTGGAAACAAAAATCCGAACCCCGTTCCGAATGGAAATATCGAGGAAAACGGTTGCGGAAAAATGGCCGGTTTTTCCGATGAAATCTTGCAAAATATCCATAAAATGGGTTTTTCGCATATCTGGTACACCGGCGTTATAGAACACGCTACGCAGACTTCCTATTCCAATTTCGGGATTCGCGACAACCATCCGGCAATTGTGAAGGGCAAGGCCGGTTCGCCCTACGCCATCAAGGATTATTACCAAGTCGATCCTGATTTGGCGCTCAATATTCCCGAAAGAATGGGCGAATTTGAAGAATTGATTGAACGAACGCATCGCGCCGGATTAAAGGCGATTATCGATTTTGTTCCCAACCATGTAGCGAGGGAGTATTTTTCCGATGGAAAGCCGGAAAAAGTGCAAAATTTGGGCGCTTCCGATAATCCGATAACAACTTTCGACCGCGATAATAATTTCTATTATATTCCGGGACAAAAATTTGCTCCCGACTTTTCATTGGCCGATGAAAAGGGCGTTTTTTACGACGAATATCCGGCCAAAGCCACAGGCAACGATTGCTTTTCGGCACATCCCAACGCAAATGATTGGTACGAAACTGTAAAACTGAATTACGGTGTGGATTATTTGAACGGCCGCCAAACGCATTTCGACCCGATTCCCGATACATGGTCGAAAATGCGGGATATTTTATTGTTTTGGGCAGGAAAAAAAGTCGATGGCTTCCGTTGCGATATGGCCGAAATGGTTCCGGTGGAATTTTGGGCTTGGGTCATTCCGCAAATCAAAAAACATTCTCCCGAAATCCTTTTTATCGCCGAAGTGTATAATCCTAACGAATACAGAAATTACCTTTCCATCGGAAAATTCGATTATTTATACGATAAAGTCGGCTTATACGATACTTTGCGTGATGTGGTTTGCGGACGGAAACCGGCGGCGGCTATTACCTGCTGTTGGCAATCGGTCGCCGATATTCAAGCTCAGATGTTGAATTTTTTGGAAAACCACGACGAGCAGCGTATCGCTTCCCATTTTTTTGCGGGCAATGGAATGAAAGCTCGTTCGGCCGTAGCGGTTTCTGCTTTGATGAACGGGAATCCCTTCATGGTGTATTTCGGTCAGGAACTGGGCGAACGCGGAATGGACTCCGAAGGTTTCAGCGGTTGCGATGGGCGGACTACGATTTTCGATTATTGGAGCTTGCCGTCGTTCCGGAATCCGCAAACGGATGAACAAACAAAATTATGCGATTTTTATATTAAAATATTACGTTTGTGTCGTGAAAATACGGCCTTTCGATCGGGAAAATTTTTCGATTTAATGTATATGAATCCGGCTTTAAACGAAAAACAATTCGCTTTTTTACGTTATGCCGAAAACGAATGCTGGCTGGTGGTCGCAAATTTCGATGAAAAGGATGTAAATTGCGCTGTTTTGATTCCGCAACACGCTTGGGAATATTTCGGTGTAACGAATCAAAAGGAAATTTCCTACCCGGTCGTCGTCCCGGCTCAGGATGCGGCCATTCTTCGTTTATAAAAAGGCAAAATACGGCAAAGCGATACGTAATCGTTTTTTCCGGCAGGGATATTTTACCAAAGGCTTGTTGAAATATGAATTGATAAGTTATCCGTTATATCTTGTTTGTTTTTCGTCTCAAAAAATACCTTGTTTGTGGTATTTCCGGTTTCAAAACTTTCCGCCACCTTTGTACTTTCAAATAAAAGTACAATATCATTATGGCTAAAATTGCTAAAAAACTGACCGAATTAATCGGAAATACACCTTTGTTCGAACTCGGCAGAGTGCAAAAGTTCCTGAAAATAGAGGCTCATGTGCTAGGGAAACTCGAATACTTGAATCCCGCCCGCAGTGTGAAAGACCGCATTGGTTTGTCATTGATTGAAGATGCTGAAGAGCGAGGTTTAATCACTTCGCAAACCGTTATCATAGAGCCTACAAGTGGAAATACCGGTATCGCATTGGCTTTCATTGCAGCATCCAAAGGCTATAAGTTGATACTCGCCATGCCGGATACCATGAGCGTTGAACGTCGCAGCCTGTTACGTGCTTTAGGCGCTGAAATCGTACTTACGCCCGGTTTTGAAGGCATGAGTGGCGCCATCCGTAAAGCGGAAGAACTGCAAAAACAGTATCCGAACTCGTTCATTCCGCAACAATTTCAAAATCCGGCCAATCCGCAAATTCATCGGGTTACGACCGCAGAAGAAATTTGGCGAGATACCGATGGAAAGGTCGATATTTTCGTTTCGGCCGTGGGTACGGGCGGCACGGTTACCGGAGTGGGTGAAAAACTCAAAAAATACAATCCGAATATTAGGGTAGTGGCAGTCGAACCGTTCGATTCACCGGTGCTTTCGGGCGGAAAACCCGGTCCGCACAAGATACAAGGTATTGGCGCCGGATTTGTTCCGAAAGTCTTTAATGCTGCAATTGTGGACGAAATTATCAAAATAAAAAATGACGAAGCTTTCAGTATCAGTCGTTTACTGGCACGAGAAGAAGGCTTGCTGGTAGGCGCTTCTTCCGGAGCCGCAGTTTGTGCGGCCTTGCAAATCGCTAAACGAATAGAAAACAAAGGCAAAACCATCGTAACTATTTTGCCTGATACCGGCGAACGCTATCTCTCAACCCCGCTCTATCAATTTGATCGTTAAAATTCTAAAAACAATGGCAAAAATAAAAGTAAACGGGGAAGTCCAAGAATTGAAACTCCCCATCACGCTCTCAGAACTGCTCATCCTAAACCAAGTTGCCCAACCGGATATGGTATCCATCCAACTCAACGGCGAATTTGTCTATCAAGAAGATTACGCAACCATCATCAACGACGGCGACGAAATTGATTTCCTTTACTTTATGGGAGGAGGAAGCAAATAATGGATTTCACAGAAGATCAAATTACACGATACAGTCGCCACATTTTGCTTCAAGATGTCGGCGTGGAAGGTCAGGAAAAAATCAAGGCCGGTAAAGTGTTGATTATCGGCGCCGGCGGTTTGGGCGCTCCCGTCGCATTTTATCTGGCGGCGGCAGGTCTTGGCACAATTGGAATTATTGATGGCGATGTTGTGGATTTAAGCAATTTGCAACGACAAATCATCCATTTTACAGCCGATGTGAATAAACCCAAAGTGCTTTCGGCAAAAGAAAAAATCAATCAACTGAATCCCGATGTGAAAGTAAATATTTATCAGGAACTTTTCACTTCCGAAAATGCTTTCGACATTATCACAGATTACGATTTTATTGTGGATGGGACGGATAATTTTCCCGTCAAATTTTTGATTAATGATGCCTGCGTGTTGGCTGGAAAACCGTTTTCCCACGGTGGAATATTGCGCTTTGAAGGACAAACATTTACGCACACGCCCGGAAATGCCTGTTACCGCTGTTTGTTCAATTCCCCGCCGCCACCTAATGCTGTTCCGACTTGTTCGCAAGCGGGCGTTTTGGGAGCCATCGCCGGTATGTTGGGAACTATTCAAGCGGCGGAAGTATTGAAGTATTTTACCGGAGTCGGC
Source organism: Candidatus Symbiothrix sp. (assembly GCA_031270925.1). Taxonomy (GTDB): domain Bacteria; phylum Bacteroidota; class Bacteroidia; order Bacteroidales; family Azobacteroidaceae; genus Azobacteroides. The sequence goes on along the minus strand of JAISWY010000350.1, from coordinate 9,470 downwards.
GAATTACTGACGAACCGCTTACTCTCGTTCAACGCAAAAACGATGGATTTTCGAACCATCCGCACCAAGCGCTCCGGCCGATGTCCCGTTTGTGGCGAACATCCCACGGTAACAACTTTGATTGATTACGAACAGACAGCCTGCGACCTTGCAAGCCATCGAAAAGACAAGCGCTGAACGGAATACCGCCAAAAATCATAAGATTCCAAAGTTTGGCGGCGATTGAGTGAAATGCCGTTTTCGGCACAAATACGAAAAATACCATAAACAAGGTATTTCCCGTTCAAAATTTCAACCTTACATTTGCACTTTATAATTTCAACGCAAATATCATGGCAGAAGAAAAACAAACAAAAAAATTGTCAATCATCGCTTTTAGCGGCGATTTCGACAAACTGACGGCTGTTTTTACCCTTGCAACGGGAGCCGCCGCCGTAGGATACGAAGTAAACCTTTTCTTTACTTTTTGGGGTTTGGATGCTATCAAGAAAAAACTCGGCCGTTCGCCGGTCGGAAAAGGATTCTTGCCCAAAGTATTCGGAATTTTTATGGGTGGATTAAAATCGGCGCCGGTCAGCCGGTTGAATTTCGGCGGAATCAGTCCGAAAATTTTCCGTTATCTGATGAGGAAAAACAATGTGGCGACTTTGGAAGAACTGGTGGAAGCGGCCAAGGTTTTGGGTATCAATTTTTATGCCTGCGAAATGGCAATGCACATACTCGGCTTGCAGAAAAGCGATTTTATTCCCGAAATCAAAGATGTTTTGGGCGTTGCGTCTTTTTTGAATCTTTCCGAAGGTGGACAAACTCTTTTCATATAAATCTCCAAAATCGTAGTTCAAACAAATGGCAACCTACAATTTAGATATTACAAAAGAACATTGTCCGATGACTTTTGTGAAAACAAAAATCGAGTTGAGCAAACTTCGCACGGGAGATATTTTAAATGTGAAACTCAGCGAAGGCGAAGCTTTGGAAAACGTTCCGAAAAGCGCTGCCGAACAGGGATTCAACGTGCTTTCCGTAACCGAAACGGGAACGAAAGGCATTTATAACGTGGAGATAGAAAAATGATTTGCATTCCGCAAAAAATCATCGACGGCATTATTGAGCAAGCCCGCAACGAACTTCCCAATGAAGCTTGCGGATTATTGGCCGGCGAAATTATCGGCAACGCTAGCAATACATTGCAAACTGTCTCTATAAAAAAACAATATCCAATGGAAAATATCGACCGTAGCCCCGAACATTTTTCATTCGATCCGAAAGAGCAATTTAGCGTATTGCGCGAAGCTCGTGTGCATGGTTTGCGGATTGTTGCCAATTACCACAGTCATCCCGCATCGCCGGCGCGTCCCTCGCAGGAGGATATTCGCTTGGCGTTCGACCCGAATATTTTTTATCTTATTCTTTCTTTGCAGGAGGAGGATAATCCGGTTCTTAAAGCGTTTTCGATTAGGGCGGGAGAAGTTGTTGAAGTAGAGATACAATCTGATAAATCTTGAATTTCCAACTCAACAATGTGGCTTTTACTTCAGAACATGCAAAAACTGCGACAGTCCGATTTGCCTTCATGACCCGCAAACAAGCAAAACTGTAAGCGGCGGAATGTTGTCCGATACTCTCGAATAAAAATACCACAAAAACGGTATTGTCCCAAAAGAATATCAGCCATACTTTTGTATCTCAATATAAACACAGATTTTATGGCACAAAATGATTTACAACGCAGCATCGCAACTGCAACCGCAAAAAAATTAGCGACCACCACGAAAACCCCGCCGCAAATGGGGTCGATTACCCCACGTCTTTTGTTGAAACTCCTGCCTTGGGTGCAGGTCGATTCGGGTACTTACCGTGTGAACCGCACCAAAGTGGAACTGAAAAAAGCCGAGCGCATTGAGGTCGAATTTTTTGAAGGCGTGCCTTCGTTCCGCGTGGAATCGTTCCGCCGCATTCCTCTGTTTGCGCATATCGACGACGATATTGTAACCCGCTTAGCTAAAAAGTTCCAAATCGAAAATACCGATTTGGGCGGCAATCTGATAAAAGCCGGTAAAGACCCGCAAAAATTCTTTATCGTCGCACAAGGGCAAGTGGAAATTTCAAGCAAGGGTACGCATGGCGAAGATTTGCGTATCGCCATCCTTTCCGAAGGGGAATATTTCGGCGAAGCGAGTTTGCTTTCCGATCAGCCGTCGTCCGTAACGGTCAAAGCGATTACGCCGGCTGTGTTTTTTACGCTGAAAAGTAATGAACTGGAAGAAATCATCAAAGATATTCCAACTTTCCGCGAGCAGTTCCAAAAAGCCGTCGATGAGCATTTGCGCCTCAAAGCGACCGTGAATACCCACGGCGAAAAGCATATCGACCTCGTTTCGGGACATGAAGAAGACAATATCATTCCCGAAACCTATATCGATTACGAAGAAGAACCGCGTGAATATCCGCTCAACACGCTTCAAACAGTGGTGCGCGTGCATACGAGGGTTACGGATTTGTACAACAATCCCTACAATCAACTCGAACAACAAATGCGTTTGAGTATCGAAAGTATCAAGGAACGGCAGGAATGGGAATTGATTAATAACCGTGATTTCGGTTTATTGGCGAGCGTCGAACCGGGCTATCGCATCAGCACACGTTATGGCGCACCAACCCCTGATGATTTGGATGAACTTTTATCTTTGGTTTGGAAAAAACCGTCATTTTTCCTCGCGCATCCGCGGGCGATTGCTGCTTTTGAACGTGAATGTACGTGGCGTGGCGTTCCGCCTGTAACAACGGTTGTGTTCGGCGTTCCGGTGGTTACGTGGCGCGGCGTTCCGATTATTCCGAGTGATAAAGTCGAAATTCAAGGTCAATATTTGACTAACCGTGGCGTGGGGACGACCAACATTATCCTTGTCCGTACCGGCGAACAGGAACAAGGCATTGTCGGTCTGCATCAAGCAGGTATTCCGGGAGAGATAGCGCCAAGCCTTTCCGCGCGTTTGATGGCTCTGGATAAATTTGCCGTTGCAAGTTATTTGCTTACCAAATATTTTTCGCTGGCTTCATTGACCGATGATGCAATTGCCGTACTCGAAAACGTGGAAGTGGGTTATTACCATGACTATAATAACCGGAAAATTACATTGAAGTAACGATTTATGCAATACAATTCAGAAATAGATATTGCTGCTTTGCGTGAAATTGCCGGACGGTTTTCCGACGGGGAAGAAAAACAATTGGCATCGCAGGCGCTTCCCGATGACATTGACTTGACTTCGGTGTATCAAAGTTTCGATTCGTTGCTCGGCGGTTCGTCGTTTTGCGAAAATTTACGAACCGCTTTTCCCGAAGTCAGCGAATTGAAGGGCCTGTTTTTTCCCGACGAAATTGCCGACATTGAAGGAAAAACCGAAGATGCGCGTTTGCACACCGCCGCTGTGGAGGAATTTTCCAACACGAATTACGTGCCTTACGCTTCTTTGCGCGATCAGTCGATTACCTACAATGGCCGGGAAACTTTCGATGTGGAAGCGATTCGCAAAGATTTTCCAATTCTGCATCAAAAAGTGCATGGAAAAGACCTGATTTGGTTCGACAATGCCGCCACCACGCAAAAGCCGCAATCGGTTATCGACGCCATTTCGCATTATTACGAAAACGATAATTCCAATATTCATCGCGCTTCGCATACTTTGGCGGCGCGAGCAACCGACGGTTACGAAGGCGCACGCGAAAAGGTAAAGCGCTTCATCAACGCTTCGTCGGAAGAAGAAATCGTTTTTGTGCGCGGAACGACGGAAGGCATCAATCTCGTTGCTCAAACTTTTGGACGAAAATATATCCAGCCCGGCGATGAGATTATTCTTTCAACATTGGATCATCATGCGAATATCGTGCCTTGGCAACAATTGGCCAAAGAACGTCAAGCGAAATTGCTCGTGATTCCGGTCAATGACAAGGGCGATGTGATTTTGGAAGAATATGAGCGATTGTTAAGTCCGCGTACTAAAATTGTTTCGTTTGCGCAGGTCAATAACACTTTCGGAACAATTTCGCCCGCTAAAATCATGATTGACCGGGCGCATCAATACGGCGCCCGTGTGCTGATCGACGGCGCTCAATCTATCGCCCATTCGTCGGTGGATGTGCAGGATTTAGATGTGGATTTCTTCGTTTTTTCGGGACATAAAATTTATGCTCCGAACGGAATCGGCGTCGTGTACGGTAAAAAAGAATTGTTCGATTTGCTTCCGCCGTGGCAAGGCGGCGGCAACATGATAAAAGATGTAACATTTGAAGAAACCGTTTTCAATGCGCCACCCGCTAAGTTTGAAGCCGGAACGCCCAACGTGGCCGATGCCGTCGGTTTGGGCGCCGCTTTAGATTATGTGAGCCGTGTAGGGATTCACAATATTGAAAAATACGAGCATTTTTTGACCGAATACGCCCGCGAAGCACTGGGTAAAATCGGCGGAATACGATTAATCGGCAATCCGCGAGAACGAATTAGCGTGGTGTCGTTTGTTGTAGATGGCATTCCGGCTCCCGAAGTCGGCAAATTGTTGGATGGAGAAGGTATTGCCTTGCGTGCCGGACATCATTGTGCACAACCGTCTTTGCGCCGTTTCGGATTGGAAGCTACCGTGCGGCCGTCGTTTGCGTTTTATAATACGACTGAGGAAATTGATCACTTAGTAGAGGCTGTGAAAAATATTGTAGGGAGGAGGTAATGTTGCCATTTTTTTCATCTTAACTCTAAAATTGTTTTATTTGTTGTTAAACAGATTCATAGTGGTATCCACTCCCGCCAAACAAAAGCTTTTGACGATGTCGATGGCAATATCAATCCGCGGCGGCAAGGCTTTTTCTTCCTCTTCGGTAAAGCCGCTCAAAACATAATTGATTTGGCTTCCGGGAAGAAAATTATTGCTGATTCCGAAACGCAAACGGGTGTATTGCTGCGTGCCTAAAATGGTTTGGACATGTTTCAGTCCGTTGTGGCCGGCATCGCTCCCTTTGGGTTTTAATCGTAAAGTTCCAAAGGGCAAAGCCAAATCATCGACCAAAATCAAGAGATTTTCGATGGGGATTTTTTCTTTTTGCATCCAATAACGCACGGCGTTTCCGCTGAGATTCATGTAGGTATAAGGTTTCAGCAAAACAAGTTGCTTGTTTTTTAAACGCATTTCGGCCACCGCGCCGTAACGTTTGTTTACGTCGAAAACAATATTGGACGCCTTTGCGAGTGCGTCCAATATCAAAAATCCGATGTTGTGGCGGGTATTTTCGTATTCCTGTCCGATATTACCCAGACCGACAATTAAATACTTCATTTAATTATCCTTTTGCGGCGGCGCCACGAGCTGCACGAGTCAGTTTTACGGCGGCTACCACGCTGTCTTTTGCATTTAACAAAGTTAATTTGTCGAAGTTCAAATTGCCTACTTGAATGGTTTTGCCCAATCCCAAGTTTTCGACATTGATGACCAAGGTTTCGGGAAAATCCTTGTAAAAACCTTTTACTTTCAATTTACGAATTTCCAACGATAATTTACCGCCGGCTTTTACCCCTTCGGCCAAACCTTCCAATACAACCGGAATGCCGATTGTAACCGGTCTGTCTTCAAAAATTTGTTGAAAATCGGCATGCAACAGTTCGTCCGATACCGGATGATATTGCGAGTCTTTTAGAATGGCGGTGTATTTTTTGCCGCCAATAGTTAAACTAACGAGTTGAACTTCCGGAGTGTAAATCAATTTACGTATTCCGTCTTTTGTTACCGTGAAGTGAATGATTTCTTCTCCTCCGTACAATACGGCGGGAACCAATGATTCGCTACGATACACTTTTGCGGCTTTTTTGCCGATTAGCTCTCTTTTAGAGCCTTCCAATTGAAATGTTTTCATTTTTGAATTGTTTGTGTTACTCAAAATTAAGATGCTTCCTAATCTCCCATCACACGATGATTCGATAAAAGCGCGGCAAAGGTAATTTTTTTTTGGGAAACCGCCAAAATTCGATCCTTGTTTTTTTAGCGGGTAAGTTCAAATAGGATTATTTGTAAGTTCCTGATTTAGGTTGACTGAAGGGCGTAGCTCGAAAGGACCCCCCCTGACAAGGCAGCAAAGGTAAACCTTTTTTAGCGATATTATCTTCTTCTCTTCGCTTTTTTATAGCAATGAGGCTGAAACAAGAGGCGGAGGAAATAATTCCACATTCTTTCCAAAAACCACCGAATTGTTGTACAAATTTTTATTTATTATCTATTGTTTGATAAAATAAATGTCTATCTTTACATCCGAAATGAAAGCAACCATAGCGATGGTTGTGTAACATAGTAATTTAGCGTAAGCGTTTTGATGATATTACTTTGCTTTTAGGAAAATCGCCAATTTTCAAATCTCACAAGGTAATAGACAACAAACGCTTGCGTTTTGGTTTGTGTATGATTGTATTATATACAGATAGGAGCGCAGGTACTGTTGTTTATTTGTGAGATAAGGTGTTTGGCGATGCCTCTAAAAGCAGATAAAACATAGAACAGTACCTGTGCTTTTTTTATATGCAAATGTGAACATTAAGCCTCACCACCCCATAATCCCTGTGTTGAGGAAAATAATAAAAATTTAACGCTCTGTTCGGGGATTGGGGGCAGGAAAAAATGAGATTTCATGGAAAATGTATCAAGTTCGTTATCAAAAATTGAATTGAAATTTACCGCGCCGAAGATTTTGGAATCATTAACTTCGGCTACGGGAACAAACAAAGTTCAATGGACTTATGGAGGCAAAGAGGAAAGCCCTCTTTATTTGAATGTCAATGACTGGCAGATTTTTAGCGATACCGACAAGAAAACGGCGCACATTACAAAATGGTTGGTCAATCAGGACAATAATGCAATGCTGTTAGCAGAAAACGCCGACAGTTCGTATCAGGAAATTGATTTTGCTTTTGCAATGTCGATGCTTGGACAGACGGTGCAACAACGCGATTTACCAACTTATTTTTTATATGTTACTAAGGGAACTCAAAAAATTAAGTTCCTCTAATAATATCGTTAATGAGGCAAAAAATGCCGTTAGAAAGAAAGGTGCATCTGTTATAATTTTTGAATTTCCCGAATTTACCGGAAAAATACAAAGCGAACTCAAAAAATTAAAAGTGAAATATGGATATGATATAAGATTCTTTATTACAGGCTCCGATAAACTCATAAAATACGAAACCCCACCGAAGTGAGGTTAAGAGTGTGCTCACGTTATGCTTGCACGCTACAAAGTTAAACATTAATTTTTAAATATCCTGTATAAACCCTAACACAATTCGTCTTAAATTTATGTATGAATTGTTTTGGGGGTTATACATAGAAAGTGCTATTGAATACCAGTGGTTTATAGTCATATATAGAAAGCACCTTTGGATAATGTTTTACTTCTGATAATCGCGTCCGGCATCGGTTGCCACGATGATACTATCCCCGCGACTGAACAGCTCTTTGATAACCTTTAGCTGCTTCATCACGCCGGGGTCATTCTTATACTCCTTGCCCTCCTTTACCTGACGGGGCAACAGCTTAAATTCTTTGGGAAGTATCGGCAGGTTTTCACGCCGGAATCCTGCGATACCGTAATGTTCGGGCATGGCAAGCCCTACCAAATGTCCAAAAGCCCACGTAACGGCATATCCGCCGCCTTCTATATAGCCATCTTTTTTGTTGTTTGCGCCGACTATGGTCGCTATACTCTTAGCCACAGACGGCTTTTCTGCAATTATAATTTTCATTTTAACATTGATTTTTTAGTGGTTGATAAATCGGATTACATTTTGCGCCCTTTTCCTTTCTTCGGGGCGGCAGGAGATTGTTTTTGCTGTTCCTTCTGCTCTTTTTTCTCCGCCTGCTTTTCGGTAGGTTGCGACTGGCCTTTCTTTAGCGGCTCGGTCGAATGCTCGGTCGAATGCTTGGTCGCCTCGTTGGTCTTACCCTCGTTATTGACCGCTACCTGTGTTTTGCTCTCTGTGGCAGGCTTCACATTCTGCCCGGATTGCGCCGACTGCTTTGCTTCGATAGCCCGTACCTGATCGGGATGCTTACTGCTATGGCGAACTTTGCCTTTACTTTCATCAATCCATACCCACGCATTGTACTTCTGCCCTTTCTGGTCGGTGGCTTCTACTTTCTGCGCTCCCGAAGTATCTGCCTGTTGCTTGGGTTTTTGAGATTCCATGTCCTTAATAAAGACAGGCTCTTTGTTGCACAGCTTGTCGAAGTCCTCCCGGTTTAGCTGTACGCCGCCCTGTTTGGAATAGACCCATATCTCGCCTCCGGCTACGGATTCAAGGTCGAACACACGCCCGCCGTGTCCTGTCTTTTGGAACTGCTCTTTATCCTGTTTGGTAAAGACCATGCCCATGAAGGGTTTTTCAAAATCGGGCTGCTCCTGTTTGGGATGGGTAACGATTTTTATGCCGTCCTCCTGTTTCTCCAACGATAAGCGGGCTTGCATGGGAAGCTCCTGCCCGTCAATCACAGGTTTTATTTCGACCAATCCGGGCGACTTATGCCCGTAAACCATCGCTTCGAGGGCATCCTGCAATTTCTCGCCGGAAAGACCTAATTTTTCGACCTCTTTCCAGTCGAGCTTATTCAGGTCTATGGGCTGAAACCTGCCTGTAAGTTCTACCTGTATCTGTACCTTCATATCACCGTCAAATTTGACACGGTACGGGTCAAGCACTTTGTCGGTGTGGTCGATGCGGATAATTTTGTCGAGGAAAGCCGCGATTTTATCTGCGGCTGACAGACCGACAGCATAAACACCCGTATGTGAGGGGTGTTTGAACTGTGCCGCAAACTTCTTGAAGAAGTTCTTCAACGCATTGCCGTTGGTGTCGATCTTCATAAACTGGTCGGCATTCTCTTTGGTGGGAGTGACGGTTTTCAGCTTGCCGTCCTGTTCCCCTGCGATGACTTTCAATTTGCCATCTTCGCCCTGCGTCAGTAAGACTTTAGGCTCTTCATTTTTGACTTTACTTTCGTCCATAATAAATATGTTTTTATTCTGCATTATTATCGAAAGTAAGCCTATCTAATGGATTGAGAACAAGGTTTTAAGGTGGTGGACGCTTGTGTCCGAGGTTGTCTGGGGTAGTTTTGGGTATCGGGATATTTTCAACTCCTGTTTTTGGTAATTGACCGGAAAAAGAACCGTATCTTTGTGATGTTTTTTATGCAATACGAACAATGAGCAAAAAGAAGCTGCCGGGACATTACTGTAAAATTTGCGGAGAGCGGAAAGCCAATGAGAAATTCAGCGGCAAAGGACATGCTGCGCATATCTGTAAGGAATGCGCAGCTTTGCCACAGGAAAAGAAAAATGAACTACAAATTCTGAATCGTATTGAGAATATTGCAGGAAAATACCCACGTTCAAAAGCTGATTGGGAATTGCTTAGAAAATATGCAAACAGCACGAAA
>JAISWY010000333.1 GCA_031270925.1 Candidatus Symbiothrix sp. | reverse complement strand
CGATTGGGGGGTGCGAGAAATACATCGACCTCCTCAACCCGAAGGGTTGAATATCCGAAATAAATTACTATCCTTCAACTTATCAATAGATATATTCAACCCACTTCGGGGTTGAGGGGCGAGTGGTTATTTCTCTATCCCCCCAATCGCTTCGCTTCATTGGGGGTTATTAATATTCAGACCTGCGGTCTGTCGCTTCTGCTAAACACAGGGTTTTGCAACTGAGCCGACATCTGTTTTTAATTTAGCTGCCTTGAAAAGTCAATAGCGCCTCAAAAAAAGATTTAACCTTTTCTTGGCCATTTAGCCTATTTTCATTTTTTTTTCGTACTTTTGTGCGTTTTTAAAATCAATCTATATGGGCAGTATAATCACAGTTATTGTTATTTTGGTAATTATCGGCAGCAGCATTCTAAAAGGCATCAAAAAATTTGAAAATGCGGAATTGGAAAAAACCACGTTGCCGGGACATAAAAGCGGCCGGGAAATTCATTTTCCGCAAAATGCGCCTGTCGCTGCAACACAGCCGACAGCCAAGAAAAAAATGATTAAGACATCAGTAGCGGCTGATAAACAATCGGTTTCTACTCCCATTTCTATTATGGAAGAATCGGTGCCGGAAGGCAGAGCGTTTTTGGACATCGACGACCACGACGAAATCAGAAAAGCGATTATCTATTCTGAAATTTTTACCCGCAAACAATATTAAATGAATGATATGAATGAAGCGATTAAACAGATTGCCGAGCGCCTCAAAGGTTTACGGGAATCTTTGGATTTAACTCCCGAAGTGATGGGCGAGCGTTGTTCCCGGCGGGCGGAAGATGTGTTGTTGTATGAATCGGGCGTGATTGATATCCCGATGAGCTACCTGTTTGAGGTGGCGCAACAATTCAACATCGACACTTCAACCCTTATTTCGGGCGATGAACCGCGCATGACGGCTTATTTTTTGACGCGCAAAGGACAAGGCGTGGCCATCGAACGCACTAAGGCCTACAAATACCAAGCTTTGGCCGGCGGATATAAACGTCCGAAAGCCGAACCGTTTGAAGTTACCGTCGAACCGAACGACAATCCGATTCATTTAAACCGGCATCAAGGCGAAGAATTTAATTTCGTACTCGAAGGACGTATGTTGCTGCAAATCAACGGAAAAGATTTGATTCTCAATCCGGGAGACAGCATTTATTTCGATTCTGATTTTCCGCATGGTATGAAAGCGCTTGATAATCAAACGGTTAAATTTTTAGCAATTATACTTTAAAAATGGTAGAAAGATATATTTCCCAACGCAATTTTGCAGATTTGGAAGATTTCAAATCGAATTTTCAAATCAATGTTCCCGAAAATTTCAATTTTGCTTACGATATAGTTGATGAATGGGCGAAAACCGCTCCCGATAAAAAAGCGATTTGCTGGATAAACGATTTGGGCGAACATATAGACTTCACTTTCAGCGATATAAAAGAAAAAAGCGATGCCGCTGCCGCTTATTTTCAATCCTTGGGAATTGGAAAAGGCGACAAAGTAATGTTGATTCTCAAACGGCGTTATTGGTATTGGTTTGCCATCATCGGTTTGCATAAAATCGGCGCTACGGCCATTCCCGCAACGCATTTGTTGATGAAAAAAGACATTGTCTATCGTTGCAATGCGGCCGACATCAAGGCGATTGTCAGCGTGGGCGAACCGATTGTCTGTAAAGAGATTAACGAAGCTTTGCCCGATTGTCCCACATTAAAACTCCGCTTGTCAATCGGCCCCGAAATTCCCGAAGGCTGGCTCAATTTTAAATCGGGATTGGAAAATGCACCGAAATTCGTAAAACCGGAACTTCCGAGCGAAAACAACGACATTATGTTGCTCTATTTCACTTCGGGAACTACCGGTAATCCGAAAATGGTAGCGCACAATTTTATCTATCCCTTGGGACACATTATTACTGCGGGATTCTGGCAGAATCTACACAACGAAAGTCTGCATTTGACCGTGGCCGACACCGGTTGGGCGAAGGCTGCGTGGGGAAAATTGTACGGACAATGGATTATGGGCGCGTGCATTTTCGTTTATGACCACGAAAAATTTGTCGCCGCCGATATTTTACGAGTAATGCAGGATTATAAAGTTACATCGTTTTGCGCACCACCCACGATTTACCGTTTCATGATTTTGGAAGATTTGAAGAAATACGATTTGTCGTCGCTTGAATATTGTGAAGTAGCTGGCGAACCTTTGAATCCTTCTGTGTATCAAACGTTTTACGAAGCCACCGGAGTTAAATTGATGGAAGGGTTTGGGCAAACGGAAACCACTGTTACCATCGCCAATTTCCCGTGGATGATACCGAAGCCCGGCTCAATGGGCAAACCCAGTCCTGCTTACAAAATGGATTTGCTTACACCCGACGGTCGCAGTTGCGAAGATGGAGAACAGGGCGAGATCATTTTCCGTACCGATCAATTGATGCCTGTCGGCCTTTTCTTGGGCTATTACCGCGATAAGGAACTGACCGAAAGCGTGTATTACGACCATGTTTACCACACAGGCGATATTGCTTGGCGCGATGAGGACGGTTATTATTGGTTTGTTGGCAGAAACGATGATGTCATCAAAAGTTCGGGTTACCGCATCGGCCCGTTTGAAGTGGAAAGCGCATTGATGACTCATCCTGCGGTGGTGGAATGTGCCATTACCGGCGTTCCCGACGAGGTGCGTGGTCAGGTGGTAAAGGCGACGATTGTTTTGGCGGAAAGTTATAAAAAACAAGCCGGGCCGGAACTGATAAAAGAGATTCAAGACCACGTTAAGCACGTAACGGCGCCTTATAAGTATCCGCGGATTATTGAGTTTGTAGAGGAATTGCCGAAGACGATTAGCGGAAAGATTCGACGGGTGCAACTTCGGGAAGGAAGCGATTGATTTCGCCTTTCCATAATGCTCCGAAGGAATGCCGCTTGTGCTTTTATGGATAAGTGGGGTAATATGAGTACAACTATGGTAAATATCGCAACCGAAAGAATGGGAGTATTAACAAAAATAAAAGCAGAAGACTAACTGCCTCCTGCTTTTAACTTCAAAGTTCTTACGAAATTTATTTTACTTTCTCAACGATGGCTTTAAACGCTTCGGGATGGTTCATGGCAAGGTCTGCCAAGACTTTGCGATTGATTTCTACTCCCGCTTTGTGCAAAGCGCCCATCAATTTGGAATAGGACAAGCCTTCCAAGCGGGCGGCTGCATTGATACGTTGAATCCACAACGCGCGGAAATTGCGCTTTTTGTTGCGGCGATCGCGGAATGCGTAGGTCAAACCTTTTTCCCATGTGTTTTTGGCGACTGTCCAAACGTTTTTGCGTGCGCCGTAATAACCTCTCGTTAATTTGAGGATTCTTTTTCTTTTAGCTCTCGAAGCTACGTGATTTACTGAACGTGGCATAATGAAATAATTAATCTGTTAAAAACACTTTTACTTTAATCTCAACATTGATTTTACGCTATCAACATTCGACGAATTTAAAATCGCAAAATGGGTTAATCTCCGTTTTTGCTTTTTCGTCTTCTTCGTGAGAATGTGGCTTTTGTAAGCGTGTTTTCTCTTGATCTTCCCTGTTCCGGTAAGAGCGAATCTTTTTTTTGCACCGGAATTAGTCTTCATTTTAGGCATTTTCCAAACTTGTTTTTTAATTTATAATATATGTTTATTGTATCGTATTCCC
>JAISWY010000324.1 GCA_031270925.1 Candidatus Symbiothrix sp. | reverse complement strand
CCATTCCTTGTAGCCGGAGATGTGGCGTGCATCGGAGCTATACATCCTTGGGAATAAGGTGTTTAACTCATCCACATAAACCAAATGCTTTTTGCGGTCGGATTCGTAATAACGATCTTTTTCCGAAGCATCGTGTTTCGGGATTTGCGACCAAACCGGGCCTTCGTCCACCGTAACGGCGTTGGAGCCATCGTATTTCACTTCCGAAACAAAAGTCTGTCCGTAAAACAGCGGCTTTTCGCCGTATTGCTCGCGGCTCAAATAGATACGCAATGTGAAAATATCTTCGGGCGAGTTTTGATCCATCGGCGTATTTGCGGCCGAACGAATCATAATCAGCGCATAGGATGAATAGCCAATCGTCATTACCATCAAGCTAATCAAAATCGTATTTAATGTGGCGGGATTGACTTTTTTATATAAAAATAAACCTGCCGTGAGCGCCACAATCAAAATAATTCCCAATGCAAGACCGTTGCCGATAAACGGGATGCCCAAAAGCGCAATTGACACAATAAAGGCGATTTTCGCCCGCGATTGATTTTTGGAATCCGACAGCGTTTCCCAAATCGCCCAAGCCAAAACGCCGAAAACGGCAATCAAATAGAAAGCTACTCCCGAATTGTAGGGCAAGCCAAACGAATTGACAAACAGCAATTCAAACCATCCGCTAACTTCGACCAAGCCTTGCACCAAACCATACAATATTGCTACCAAAATTCCGAACGAAATCAGCAAGGCCGCCAATGCGCCTTTCCAAGTGGGATTTTCGTATTTCCGGAAATAATAAACCAAAACAATCGCCGGAATACACAACAGATTCAACAAGTGGATGGCTACGGAAATTCCTATCAAATAAGCGATTAGGATAATCCAACGATTGGAATGCGGTTCGTCGGCCACATCTTCCCATTTCAAAATTACCCAAAAAACGACGGCTGTCATCAACGATGAAAAGGCGTAAACTTCGCCTTCTACTGCCGAAAACCAGAAGGTATCGGAAAACGTGTAAGCCAATGCGCCCACAGCTCCCGCACCCAAAATCGTAATGGCCTGCGATAAACTCGGAGCGGTTTCGTCTTTGCTCAAAACCAATTTACGCATCAAATGCGTAATCGTCCAAAAAAGGAATAAGATGGTTAATGCACTGAATATGGCCGACAAAGCATTCAGCATATACGACACCTGCGAGGGTTCGGATGCAAAATGCGAGGCCAAGTTGCCCATCAACATAAAAATCGGCGCTCCGGGGGGATGGCCGACTTCCAATTTATAGGCCGAAGCGATAAATTCGCCGCAATCCCAAAAACTGGCGGTAGGTTCGATTGTCATTAGATAAATGACTGTTGCAACGGCGAATACAAGCCATCCCAACAAATTATTTGCCAAATTATACCTTTTCATTCCAAAATGATTTAATCGTTAAAATATGCTTTGAAGGCGCAAAGATAATAAAAAACTTTTGTATTAGCGATTAAACGCCGCTGAATGCGCTGAATCCGCCGTCGATCGGGATGATGGCGCCGGTTATAAAGCTTGCTGCCGGCGAACAAAGAAATTGTACCGCTCCGTTGAGTTCGGTAATATCGCCGAAGCGTCCCATCGGGGTTTTTGCCAAGACTTTCTGACTGCGTTCGGTATAGCTGCCGTCGGGATTGATCAACACCGCGCGATTTTGGTCGCCAATGAAAAATCCCGGAGCAATGGCATTCACGCGCACGCCCTCGCCGAATTTTTGCGCCAATTCGGTAGCTAACCATTTGGTAAAGATATTGATGCCCGTTTTTGCTACGGAATATCCCGGAACGCGGGTCAAAGCCGAATAGGTTGCCATGGACGAGATATTGATGATGCTGCCCGATTTTTGTTTTGCCATCACTTCGCCAAAAGCCAAACAGGGATAAACGGTTCCGTTTTGATTCAAATTGGTGACTTTTTCCCAATCTTCGATTTTCATATCGAAAATGGTTTGCGACGGGTCTAATGTGGCGCCCGGCACGTTGCCTCCTGCACAGTTCACGAGGATGTCGATGCGTCCCCATTCGGCAACGATTTTGTCGGCCGTTTCTTTCAGACTTTCCATCTTCAATACATTGCAGATGAAACCGATCGCTTCGCCGCCTTCGGCTTTCAATTCGGCCACTTTGCGATCCAGATTTTCTTGACGGATGTCTAAAACCACGATTTTGGCTCCCGCCTTAATCAAACTTTGAGCGATGCTTCCGCCCAACACTCCACCGGCGCCGGTAATAACGGCTACTTTTCCGGCTACGCTAAACATATTTTCCATGATGTTTTCCTGTTGAATTTATAAAAACGCGCAAAAATAGTGATAATTATCTGAAATACAAAAAGAATTAGCGCTCCATTGCCACCGCCGATAATAACTTGCACGTTTGTACTTGCTGCTCCCATCATAATGATTAGTAGTACCGTAAGATTAAATTTCTTCATCTCAATTTGTTAAAATGGTTAATAATTATAATTGATAAAATCATCATTCCGTTTGTTGTGGTTATTATTTTTCAACTTGCAATGATAAATAAAATATAAATTAATTATGCAAATTTCATATAAACAGTTTTGCTTTCGTGAAAAATATATAGCCGCTTTCTTTGCGTTTCTCCTAAAATAACGCTACTTTTGCCCTCATTACAAAAATTCACAAACAACAACAACATACTACCATGATTTGGAACGAAACAATGGAGTGCATGAACCGCGAAGATATGCGGAAACTGCAAGGTATCCGGCTAAAAAAAACAGTGGAGAGGGTTTACCATAATTGCGAACCGTATCGCAAACGGATGCAAGAAAAAGGAATTAGTCCGGCTGATATTCAGACTATTGACGATATTGTGAAACTGCCCTTCACTTCAAAAAAAGACTTGCGCGACTATTATCCCTTCGGATTGTTGAGCAGTCCGATGTCGGAAATCGTGCGCTTGCATGCCTCGTCGGGAACGACCGGCAAACCGATTGTTGTAGGTTATACCCGCAACGATTTGGCGATTTGGGACGAAGTGGGCGCCCGCTGCTTTACGGCTTTCGGCCTCGGCAAACAGGATGTGGTGCAGATTTCCTACGGCTACGGACTCTTTACCGGCGGATTGGGTGCGCATGGAGCCGTTCAAACCATCGGCGGAACGGTTATCCCGATGTCAAGTGGAAACACCGAAAAACAAATCATGCTGATGCACGATTTCGGCGCGGTCGGCTTGGCCTGCACGCCGTCTTACGCGCTTTTTTTAGCCGATGCAATGAAAGATTCGGGCATCCCAAGGGAAGAATTTAAATTAAAAGTCGGAGCTTTCGGCGCCGAACCGTGGACGGAAGAAATGCGCCGCGAAATCGAATCGAAACTCGGCATCAAAGCCTACGATATTTATGGATTGACCGAAATTATCGGTCCGGGTGTCGGCTACGAATGTCAATTCCAAAACGGAACGCATCTGTGCGAAGACCATTTCTTCCCCGAAATCGTGAATCCCGAAACGGGCGAACCGATGCTTCCGGGTGAGTTCGGCGAATTGGTTTTCTCTACTATCACGAAAGACGGAATGCCGCTCCTGCGCTTCCGAACCCGCGATTTAACCCGCTTGATTTACGAAAAATGCGAATGTGGACGAACATCCGTGCGAATGGACCGGATTTTAGGCCGTTGCGACGATATGCTGATTATCCGTGGCGTAAATGTTTTCCCATCGCAAGTGGAATCGGTTATCTGCGAAATGCTCGAACTGGAACCGCATTATTTCATCAATGTCGATCGCATCAATAATTTGGATACCTTTGAAGTGCTGGTCGAAGTAAAAGAAGAATTTTATTCCGACGAAGTAAACAAACTGCTGGATTTGCGGAAACGCATCGTCCACCGCCTGCAAAGTGTCATCGGACTTTCGCCCGATGTGAAATTGGTGGAACCACGGAGCATCGAACGCAGTCAGGGAAAAGCGAAACGAGTAAATGACAAACGTAAATTTAATTGAGAATTGAGAATTGAGAGGGGAAAATTGTGAATTTAAAAATATAAGATTATGTTGATTAAGCAATTGTCTGTTTTTTTGGAAAACAAAAAAGGCCGTTTCACGGAAATTGCCCGCATCTTGGGTGAAGCCGGCGTGAACATGACGGCATTCACGGTAGCCGAAAATTCCGATTTCGGCATTCTCCGTTTGATTGTTTCGGATGCCGAAAAGGCGAAGGAAGTCTTGAAATCACATCGTTATGCCGTCAATTCTACCGATGTGCTTTGCGTGGAATGTCCGAACCGTCCCGGCGCCTTGGCATCGGTTATGACGATTATTACCGACGCCGATATTTTCATCGAATATATGTATGCGTTCTCCAACGGCAACAAGGCTTTGGTTATTCTTCGTCCGAACGATTTGGAAAAAACCGTTGAAGTGTTGTCGCAAAACCAAGTGGAATTGCTGGCGATAAACGATTTGTTTCGTTTGTAATTAGAAAAATCCATGAATCTATTTGAAATCCAATACCGGAAATCGCAAAAATTATTGGAATATGAGAATTACGACGCCTTGCTCAAATGCATCATCGACCACACGCTCGATACCGAAGATTTGACTTTTTACCGGAAAACGGTCGATTTGCTCGACCGACTGGACAATAAAGCCAACGCACCGAAACGTCGGGAAAAATTGACGGCCATTCTCGGCGAACTTTACGATTGCTTGTCTAAAAAAGAAATCAAAGAGCGACAAAAATTGCTCGAAGTGAGAAATTTAGTCAAAGAATATCCCCATTCGTGCTTCTCTTTGGGGCCGATTGATTTGGAACTTTGGGAAGGCGAAATTGTCGGCTTGGCAGGCGAAAACGGTAACGGGAAAACGACTTTGCTCCGTTCGCTTTGCCTCGAATTGGAACCCACCGACGGGCAAATCCGCTATTTCTTTCCCTACAAAGACCAATATGATTTGCGTACTCAACTGGTTTATATTCCGCAACGAACGGATAATTGGCAGGGATCGCTGTTGGATAACCTGCAATTTACCGCTTCGTCTTACGGGATTTTCGGCGAGGAAAACGAATGTCTGGTGCAGTTGATTATCGCTCGAATGGGCTTGCGCGAATACCGTTCGCTGAATTGGTCGGGCTTGTCGTCGGGTTACAAAATGCGTTTCGAGTTGGCGCGGATGCTGTTAAGAAAGCCCAAACTGCTGCTTATTGACGAACCTTTGGCCAACTTGGATATTCTGGCGCAACAAACCGTTTTGGACGATTTCAAAGGCATTGCGCAATCACCTTTCCGTCCCTTGGGTATCGTGTTGAGTTCGCAACAATTATACGAAGTGGAAAAAACGTCCGATAAAGTGATTTTCCTGAAAAACGGGAAACCGAAAAATACGACGGACGCTTCCGAAAACCCGGAAGAAGAAAAACTGATTATCGAATTTGAATGTGCTTGCTCGCAAGATCGGTTGCAAAGCATTTTGTCCACCCTCGGATTGGAAAAAATCCAACAATCGGGCGGAACGTATATCGCCTGTTTTCAAGGGAATACCACACAGGAAGATTTCCTGAAAATCATTGCAGAGAATCAGTTGCCGTTGTCGTATTTCCGGAATATTTCCCATTCGACCCGACGTTTTTTTCTTTAAAATCTAATTCCGATGTTCAAAAAAATTCAACAATATCTGCTGTTACATTATCCGCTGTTGTGGAATATTAAAATCGCGCCTGTGTTTGCGGTTTTGGCTGTTCTTCATATTGCCCTGTTTGCAATCGGTTATTTTTCGACGCAATTTGAAAATTTAACTACTTACGGCCGGTATAATGAGGTTTTTACCTACCCTTTGGTTTTCATGTTTTGCCTCATAATCATTCTGCTTGTTTTGATTCTTTGGCTGATTCATTATTCACAAAATAATGCTTTTCGGGTCTTTTATCCACAGTCTTCCGCATCGCTTTACGGCGAATGGCTGATGGTTCTGTTGATTGTTTTTGCGCTGTTCGCTCTTCCGTTTACGCACATTAAAGGCGTGGAAGCGAAAATAAGGACTTTTGTGGCCGACAAGGAAGAAGTGGCGCGGAATGTGGAAATCATTAATCAAATCGAATGTTTGATTCCGGATTATAAAAATAAGTTTCTTTCATCGGCAGTTCGCAATGATTATTTTCCCGACAGTATTCTCAAAAAAAATCCTAACGAGCAAGCTTTTGCTTCTTTATTGAATCAATATTTTGAATCCGGGCCGATTTACAACAATTTGCCGGCAACAGGCAACCAACAAACGGTTGAACTATGGTTGCTGACTGAAGACGAACCGCAAATCCGCTCGCTTATTCGCAATTTTTTACTTTTGGTCGAAAAACATCACTTGCGAACTTCGCTTACTGTGGATAAATGGATGGAACTGATTTATAATCCGCCCACATATCCGATTACCGATGATAATTTAATTGCTGCTTATAAGAATGATAATAATCCTAATTATGTGCCTTTTGAAAAACTGAATTACGCCTACAAAGATATTTATCGCACTTATTATGATACCGGAACGGCCGATGCTTTATTGCTTATCCTTTGTTTGGCGGGCATTGCTTCGCTGTTGATTTTCTCGTGCCGCTACACCGACCGCAAATCGTGGCTTATCGCATTGATAGCAGCTTTGGTATTGTCGATCGTTTATAGCGCTTTTTCCGCACTCGTCGATATGTTGTCGGATACCGACCTTTTTATGTTACCTTTCTGGTTTGGCGTTTTTGTGTTTGAATTGATTTATGTTATTCGACTGATTTGCCGGTCGTTGAGTAAAAGATATTCAAGTGTGATGATTAATCATCTTTTTTGGATGTTACCGTTTGTGCCGATTATGTTGGTTGCATTTTATCTGTACGTGGATGGAAATTATTACACAACGACTCTCAGGAAATGGATAGATGATAATTTTATGGAAATTATTTGGATAAGTGTAGTGTTCGCTTTTGTAACCGTTGGATTATTCATCCATTACATCGTGCGCCCATGGAAGAGCCTGCCGGAACAATAAAACAACAATGATATGAAATTCGTATTTGTCGTACAGGGCGAAGGCCGCGGCCACCTCACGCAAGCAATTGCGCTGAAAAAGATGCTGTTGCGGAACGGACACGAAGTCGCGGCCGTGCTGGTCGGCAAAAGCAAATACCGCGAACTCCCGGAGTTTTTCTTCCGGCAGATTGAGGCGCCGGTGTTCCGTTTCAACAGTCCGTATTTCCTTCCGGCTGCCCACAAGAAAAAAACGAATATCTGGTTGAGTGCGGCTTACAATTTGATGAAAACGCCGATCTATCTGCATAGCTTGTATTTTATCCATAAGAAAATCAATGAGTTAAATCCCGATTGGGTCATTAATTTTTATGAAATGATGAGTGGGATGACCTACTTGCTTTGGCCGCCGAAAGTCCCCTATATCAGTGTGGCGCATCAATATTTGTTGTTGCACCCCGATTATCCTTTCCCGGAAAATGAAAACTTGGCCGAATTAAAGACTTTGAAATTTTTTAATTACGTTACGAGTTTCCGCTCCAAAAAACGGTTTGCCTTGTCGATTGAACCGAAAACGGACGTCGGCAATAAAAAATTGGTCATTGTGCCGCCGCTGTTGCGTGAGGAAATCTTGTTATGCAAACCCACTACGGGCGATTACCTGCACGGCTATATCCTTAATGCATCTTATTCCGAAGAAATTATCGAATATCAAAAAACGCATCCCAATGTCGGCATGCACTTTTTCTGGGATAAAAAAGACGTTCCCGCCGAAACCATCATCAATGAAAAATTAACTTTCCATAAATTGGACGATCAACTTTTCATTCATTACATGGCCGGATGCAAGGCCTACGCCACCACTGCCGGTTTTGAATCGGTCTGCGAAGCCATGTATTTAGGAAAACCGGTGTTGATGGTGCCGACACATATCGAGCAGGCTTGCAATGCGCATGAGGCAGCTTTGGCCGGCGCCGGCATCATGTCCGATGATTTCGATTTGGATGCTTTGCTGCAATTTGTGCCTCAATATCGGGGAAATAAAGATTTTCATGCTTGGGCGCAATCGTCCGAACAGAAATGGATGGAAGCGATTGGAAGTTTGAAAGAAACCGACAATGCCAAAAAAATCCCTTCTTCAATCCCTCTTTATAATTAATTGAAATTTAATGTTTTGTGTTTTTATAATACCTGAATGGTCGCGATTTTTTTTGCCGCTTTTGTCGGTCGGCAGCGATTTTTGCCATAAACTTTTGAAATGCAATCTTCCAATCATCCGGATTTAACATTGTAGAATCATTCAAAGCTTGATAAGTGAAGAACACGCCCAAAGCCAACAGGATAGCCGAACTGAACCACACGCCTTGCCAAACCGGCCACACATCCTGCTTAACCATTTTCGTACCAAACAAATCGACCGTGTAATACAGTAAATAAAGGAGAACCGACAACACGGCCGGCATTCCCAAACCACCTTTCCGGACAATGGCTCCCAAAGGCGCTCCAATGAAGAAGAACAGCAAACACGACAAAGCCATCGAATAGCGGCCATACAGCTGGGCGATGTGCGACAACAACGCTTTCCGCTCGTCTAATTGCCGGATGCTTTGGTAATTATAATCGGATGCGAGGCGGTCGGTTTTATTGTGCGCCTGCTCCAAATAACGGATCTGCGTTTCCAGCGGCAATTGCTCGTAGAATTTCGTCCAACCTTGGGCGAACAAAGAATCATTTGCATTGGAAAGGGACAACGAATTACCACGAGACCGGTGTACATTGTCTTTAAACGTATTGGCATAAACATTCCGTTTGAAATAGGCGGAAGTTTGATGAGCGACACTATCCTGTTCAATGCTCACGGAATCGATATATTGCATTAATTCTTTTCCGTTTTTCCCTGCTTCTCGACTGCCCATAATCGACTCGTCCACCATCTCGAAATTAGTATCGAAATCAATCAGGATAGTTCGCCGCGTAAATGTTTCCCGACGGTAGAGGTTTTTGTCGTTGGCCAACGATTTTTTACGATCGTAATTTTGGAACAGGGAGCCGCTGTAAAGATTCAGAATCAGGGTTTTTTTATCGTCCGACATAGACAAACGTCCCGAATCGGCGGCGATAACCGTACCGTTTTCAAAACCTTTGGAATAATCGTAAATCATCAAATCGCGCAACAGGCCGTTTTTCTTGTCCTTGTGGCGCACATAAACGTTGTAGCCCGGAATTTCTTTGTAGAAACTGCCTTCAGGAATTTCCAGTTCGGGCGAAGTCTGCTTGAGCGAAAGCAAAATCGTAAACGTTTTGGTTTGTACGCGCGGCACGACCTCGTGTTGAAAATACAGCGAAATGCCGGAAAGAGCTAACACTACGTAAATCAGCGGCTTCATAATTTGCAACAACGATACGCCCGACGCTTTCATGGCCAGCAATTCGAGGTGTTCGCCCAGATTGCCGAAAGTCATCAACGAAGCCAGCAAAATCGACAAAGGCAGCGCTTTCGGGAGCAAATAAAGGGAAGCGTAAAAAAACAATTTTGCCAACACGTCGATTCCCACGCCTTTACCGACCATGCTGTCAATATGCAACCATAAGAATTGCATCAACAAGATAAACAGGCAAACACTGAACGTGGCCAACAACAAGGGCAAAAACGTTTCGATGGTAAAAGTATGCAATCGTTTGATTCGGAACATCCGGCTATTTTTTGATGATTTTTTGAGAAACCGTATTTTTCCCTGTTTGCAACGTTACAATATACGCTCCTTCGGGCAACGATTGCGCCGGAACGCTTTCGCCTTCGTTGATAAATTGATTGAGCAACCGTTTGCCGTTCATGTCGGAAACCATCAGCCATGTGTTGTCTTCAATTCCCGATACGGAAAAATATTGAATGACCGGATTGGGATAAACCGAAAATCCGGCTTTGAAGATTTCCGGAAGATTCGAAAATGTTTTTTGAGAATAGAAGCAGGAATAAATCACGGGCGAAGTCCACGCTTTTTCCGAATCGAAAATGGAAATCGTAACGGGAAAATCGTGATCGGTATTGTATTGATATTCGGTTCGTTGCCGGTTTATCCAAGTGTCTTCCTCCATATCCCGATACGATTCGGTTAATGTTTGCAACCGGTTATTATCATCGTATTGATATTCGATTTGTTGCTGTTCGATCCAATCGGCTTGTTTTTCGTTCCATTGATAACGGATTTCGGACGATAAACGGTTTTCTGCATCGTAGCGGACAAAAATCGCCTCTTTATTTTTATTTTGAAGATACAGTGTTGCGACCAACAAACGGCCACCGGCATCGCTTGCATATTCCGACGAATAAACGGGATTCCATGTTTGCGATTCGACATTCCATTTGTAAGCCGCCGATTCGGTTGTTTGATCGACGTACCGATTGGTCGGCAACCATTCATTATTTTGCCATTGATAGAAGCGACACTCATTTTGGCTCGTTTCGGATTTCCAGAGTGGAAGCCAATTTTGTTGTTGCGCATCTATGGAATAAGCTGTGCTTATAATATTATTAGCATATTGAGTTTCGGATTTATCGGTCGGTTTCCACGTTTGTGTTGCAGGTTGAAATACCGACGAAACGGCCGAATATTCGTTGGTCTGAGCATTGTAATATTTCTCGGATTTGAAATTCGGAATCCAAACCGAATGGAGATTGATACGGGAAAAATAAATTTCCGAAGCCTTTTGTCCGAATGCAGTGTATTCAAACACGATTTTCTCGTAGCGTTCATTCGCTTGGTTTTCAATAACCACGCTATCCATGCACCATTTGACAGATACTTCGGCAAACAAGCTCCCAGAGATACATCCGAAAAAGATTAATAAAACATTTTTTCTCATTTATTTTGAAATTATTGCTTATGATAGTGCTTTGCTGTTCGATCAATCACATCTTTTGCTGCAATCAAACCCCCTTGTACTACCTTATAATTCAAGTTTCCATCGTAACCCAACACTAAATGCAATGTTTCGTAAGCGTTATGGAGAATACTCGGAAATTTTTTATCCACTTTTCCAACAGCAAGCAAATAATCATCAATATGAACTCTTGTGCGCTTGTCTTTCCTTACCTGAAAAGTAGCGTCAAGAGCGTGCAGTACGCCGACCCACGCGGTATGCCCTGCCATTTTGACATACTTCGGATCGGAATAATAATTACCGTCCTTCCCTGCTTTTTCGGAAAGAATCTGTTTGGCGTTCTGTAAATAGCGTTCCGCCTCTTCAATTGGATTTACTAATGGCTTCATAGTTTTTAAAATATTAAAAACTCAACGCGACAAAGGTAGTTATCTTTTTGGAAAAATGTGTAATTTTGTCGCCGATTTATGCATAAAATAATCGGCATCGGCGAAAGCATTTTGGATATCGTCTTTCAAAATGACCAACCGGAAAAAGCAGTTCCGGGCGGCTCTACGTTTAATTGCATGATTTCGTTGGCTCGTTGCGGACTTCCGGCCGCATTTATTACCGAATTGGGAAACGACAAAACCGGCCGACTGATTCAATCGTTTATGAAAGAAAACGGCCTTTCCACCGAATTAATTTACTTTTTCGACGACGGACATACGCCGGTCTCCATGGCTTTTTTAGATGAAAATCGAAATGCCGAATATGTTTTTTACAAAGATTTTCCCGAAAAACGCTTGAATATTGATTTTCCCGAAATCAATAGCGACGATATTATCATTTTCGGTTCGTATTTCGCCGTCAATCCCGATTTGCGCGATAAAATCGGCGATTTTTTACGATACGCCCAATCTCGAAAAGCCTTTCTGTATTACGATATTAATTTTCGGAACGCACACGCTTCGGAACGAACAGCGTTAATGCCCGCATTTCTCGAAAATTTTGCATTAGCCGATATAATCCGTTGTTCCGACGAAGATTTTACGGTATTATTTCCCAATCAATCGATAAATTCGGTTTACGAGCAATATTTTTTACCTTACAAAAAACCGTTGATTATTACGCAAGGCTCGAAAAACATTTTACTGAAAACGCCCCAATGGGAATGTGAATATTCGGTAGAAGCGATTATGCCAATCAGCACCATTGGCGCCGGCGATAATTTCAATGCGGGATGGATTTGCGCTTTTGTCAAAAACGAATTTCAAAAAAGCGATTTATTAGAGTTAACACCGATGAAATGGGAAATTTTAATCCATTCGGCTCAAAAATTTGCACGGGAAGTTTGTTTGTCGTTGGAAAATTATGTTCCGCTTCATTTTCTTTCATTAAGGTAGAATTATAGGGGCTCAGTTGCAAACCCCAGTGTTAAGTAGAAGCGACAGACCGCAGGTCTGCATGTTAATAACCCCCAATGAAGCGAAGCGATTGGGGGATAG
Source organism: Candidatus Symbiothrix sp. (assembly GCA_031270925.1). GTDB lineage: Bacteria > Bacteroidota > Bacteroidia > Bacteroidales > Azobacteroidaceae > Azobacteroides. The sequence continues at coordinate 170 of JAISWY010000324.1, read as the reverse complement.
AGAGAGAAGTAACCATACTCCCCTCAACCCCGAAGAGGGTTGAATATATCTATTAAGTAACATATAAAAAATAAGTTGGTAATTTTCTTCTATAAATTTCACAGGAAATTTTTATGCGTTTGTGTATAATTGGTTAAATCTTTTTTTGAGGTGCTATGAAAAATATTTTA
>JAISWY010000302.1 GCA_031270925.1 Candidatus Symbiothrix sp. | reverse complement strand
AACCGAATCGTCCCCAATCCGCCCAATTGTTTTTATGCGTGCGGATTTCGTTGGCCGCCGGTTGATACACTTTTTTAATCCATGAGCTAAATTGCCGTCTATCAGCTTTTTGCCATAATTCGGCATCCGACATCAATTCTGCTGCCAGCATCAAACCGGCGCCGGAATAGGTCATAACCAGCACCCCGTCGTGTTCGGAATATTTTTGATTGACGGACGACCAGTTATTCAACAGTTCAATTGCTTTTTCGCCGTAGCGTTTTTCGCCCGATAAACGGTAAGCCAAAGCCGAACAATAAGCCGCAAACGCATCCTGCTGAATGGCTAACGAATTGGCGCGATGCTCCTCCGGCTTATCGTAAAAACCCGGAACGGCAAAATCGGCCAAAGCATGTGGTGGCTGCGTCTGCACCGAATCAACGGCATGAATCAACAAGCGGTAAGCCTGCATAAAAGGTTCTTTTTTCGATTGAATCTGTCGCTTGACAAAATCGATTTGCGCTTGCGGGTGCATGGGATGCCAAGCGGATTCTTCCAGATTTCCTTCCGTTAAATTTCTAACAATCAATATATTATCACATTCAAATGAGCGGATTCCGGCCGATTGGTTTCGTGCCGCTTCGTTATCCGAAATCACAATATTCCGACCAAAAGCGACAGACAGGCCGTTGCCTCCGAGCGAATCGTCAAAGCGGCTTTCGCGCACTTCCGCATCCGATACGTGCGACAAATGCAGATTATGATGAAAACCGGCTCCCGGAACCACTCGCGCCCCGTTGTCGCTGAAATCGCAATGCAAAACCTTCACACCGGTAGCGCCGCAAACCGACAATCCGCTTTGCGTGCAATTTTGAATCGTAAGATGCTCGAAACGTAAATTTCGGATTTGCCCTTCGTTGTCGCCCCACAAACGGATACCGCCGCGTGAAGGCGCACTCGAAACGACACGCTTGGTAAAACGTTCGTGATTCGGATCGAAATAAGGGCCACATTCCGTTGCGCCTTCTATCACTAAATCACGAATTGTAACATCGTGTAAATCAGCTTCTTGTTGAATAATTGCATAGCCCGTAACATCCGGATGCAACATCAAAACCGTTTCCTTGCCTTCGCCTTGTATCGTTATACCGGATGAAATTTTCAGCGCTTCCTTCAAAACATGAACGCCTTTGGATAAAATAATCCATTTGCTTTTCCGGTTATCAATTGCCTTTTGAATGGATTGGCCGGCTTTTATTCGCAGACAATCATTCGGCGGCCTAAGCGCAGGATGCGCCAAGACTCCGGTCGATTGGGGATGCCGGGCAAAGAGCGGAAGTTGCAAAGCGGTTTTCGGTACATCCGAAAACTTATCATCCGGCCGGCGCGTTGCCGTCAATACTCCGAGGGAAGAGGCGGCTCGCGTTTTCGTTTCGATAAACCGTTTCGTATAAGGCATTTCCTTGTGTTTCGACAAAGTATAATGTGCATAAACCGATTCGTAAATATCGCGAACCGATTCTTTCGCCCGTTGCGAAAGCAGTCCGAAACAGGGAACGTCGTTCGTCAGCAAGAACCGGGCGGCATATTCAAATCCCAAAGCCAAACGGCAATCGGCGACAGAATAAAAATCAAGTCCTTGCGTATAAGCCACTTGTGCGGCTTTGGCCAATTCGCCCAAACCCAATTGCACGTGATCCCAATCGCGACTCGTTTCCTGACATTGGCCGGTGGGATAGATGTAGCGCACGATGCTCGAATTTCCCGGACCATTGTAGAACCGATCGACCGCACGATCGAATATTTCCCGGTTATCCGTAAAAATGCCGATACAGAGCATCGTGTAAATCATCGAAGCATCCCAATTGCCGTTGGCTTCTGTGAAAAAATCACAGATTGTCGGATAAAAAACATTCAAGACCATGCGCGTAAACTGTTGCTGGTCGGCCTCTTGCCAAGCCGCGCCGCTGTAACGCAAAATCTCGGCCGCATTGAGGAAATATGCACCGAACAAACCGACCGTCAGCTTGGCGTTGTTGGCGTCGAAATCCCACAAGCGATACGACCAAACATTCAATATTTCAATCGCTTTATCGAAATATTCCGGGTTATCCGTAACATAGCCGATTAAAGCAAGACCGAACGCCGCCTTCCCACATTTTTCAAAATCGCGGCTTCCCCTGTCATTGGCGCCGTAAGCGCCCACGGAAACGTGAGTAAACGCTTTCGCCGTAAAATCGAGCGAAACTGCTTTTTTCAGGTTTTCAAATGTGGTTTTATACGGTTCGTTTCTGTATAAAACCTGCTGTTTCATGTATTCCAAATCGGCTTTGCCTTGCAACATTCCGGGATGAACAAATTCCGCTTTACTGCCTGATATTACGACAAATAGCGAAAAGACACAACTAATTATCCGGCTCATTTCATCGTATAACGTTTCATGCTGATTCTGCCGCCGGTAATAGTCCTGAGATAGTTGACATAAATATAAGCCTTGTATTTGCCGTCCTGCGTTTCGGCCCAAAAACCGTCATTTTCTATAACATTCAAAATATAATCGGGTTGATTCGATAAGTCGACAAGTCTCAAATCCATATCATCGACATAAACTTCGGGTTGAGCTTGCGGATCGCGGACTGTTTCGCCGACCGGTTGATTCGGTTTATCCAAATGCGCCAAATGCGCATCTCTCGGACCTCCTTTCCGGATTTTCGTTTCCCGATTTACTCCATTCGGTAATGTGATGCCGGGCAAATATTTCGGATCGGTCGCCGGAGCTGCAAACGCATGAAGAAACAACACGCCTTGTGCATTATAATTCTTGTAAACATACACCAAATCGATTTTTTCGGGATGGGCTTCCGCTTCGGCCGCGCTATATACCGCCATATCTTCAATGGAAATATAGCGGGCTGTCGATGAAAGCGTTAAATCCAATTTCATATCCATTTTGGCGATAGAATACGGCCCCATTTGATAAGTAATCGTTTCGCCGTTGTCCGCTTGCGCCGAAAAGGTAAACGACACGGATTGCCCTTTGGCCGCTTCGGGAATTTGATAATAATAACGCAAAGCGGCGGCACAAGTATCGACCGTAAAATCGACTTTCGTAATCTTCCCGTCATTGACCGACGGGTCGCCGATTAAAACGCCCGTATCGACCTGTCCGTCGGGATCGGTGTAATAGCTGTGATTTTCCATCCACGTGCCGGCTGCGCCTTCGATGCTTGCTTCCACTTGCGCCGAAACGATTTTTCCGCTACCGTAAGGCAAAGCCATGGCGTAGGTAAACTCGATGATTTGTCCTG
>JAISWY010000291.1 GCA_031270925.1 Candidatus Symbiothrix sp. | reverse complement strand
GCCCGAAAATAAAAAACAGTTTCGATCCGGCCATTGTGGCGCACTGCGCCCGCGTCGGAGCGGAACTGGGCGCGGATGCGGTCAAGGTGCTCTATACCGGCGACGTTGAAAGCTTCCGCCGCGTGACCGAAGGCTGCGGCGTGCCGGCGCTGGTGGCCGGCGGCCCGCAAAGCGGCGGTCTGGTGGGTGATGATTACATTCATCGCCATCAGTTGAAAGCCTACATTACGCCGGTGTGGGGCGATACCATCAAGCAAGCCAAACAGGGACAGTTGGTTACGAAACAATATGTTTATACTCTGCCCGAAGCGGTAAACATAATTCCAGTGGCGGCCGAAAACATCGAAGTGCTGGTGTTTGTTTCGGCCGATAAAACCGATATTTTGAATGTGATTGCGGAAAAACCTTCATACACCAATTATACGAAACCGATGAAAATCACGCTGTCGGCGCCGAAAGAAGGATATGCCGCGCGTTATGCGTTCAACTTTTTTGATGTGAAGGTTAAAAACGAATCGCATTATAAATTAACTTCCATTGATTTTGAGCTAAAAGTCAATGATGCGGTAATTCCGCTTACGTGGACTGGCGAAATTCCGTCCTATCAAAGTCAAGTGCTGCGGTTGCCGGCGGATGTTTTTCCGATCGACAATGCTTCGGAAGAAATTCCATTTGAAATCAAGGCGGTTCGGGTAAACAATACGGCTATTAATAATACATTCATTACCGGAAAAAGTTTGCAGCCGACAGCCGTAACTCCCACTGTTTTAGCCGATATTACAACCGATGTGTATGCCGATGAAAATCTCTTTTTGATTCGCGACCAGGACGGTATCACGGTGCATGCTTTCGGCCCTTATCCCACGGGAACGAAAAAATTATATAAGGAAACAGTAACCTTGGAAGCCAATAAAATCTATTGTTTCGAAATTGTCGATTTGTGGGGCGACGGACTGAGTGGCGGTTCGTATAAATTACGCAAGAGCGATGGTGTGCTTTGCGCACAAAACTCAAATGTGAACTTGTTTGGCGACCGTAGTTTTTTTGCAACGACTTTGCCGGATGTTTCCGCAATTGATAATCTGACGGTTGGCGCCGAAACACCTGTTGCCGTACAATATTATAATTTGCAAGGTGTACCCATCACTCCTTCTTCCAACAAGGGCTTACAACCTCTTGGTACAGACGTCTGCATCGTAAAGAAAATTTACGAATCAGGTAGGACGGAAACATCAAAAATTATTCTATAATTTATTCATTTTTAAATATTTATGATATGAAAAAAACATTGCTGACAATTTTAAGTTTGATAAGTGTATTCGGCTTATCCGCACAGTGGAATCCGATGGAAAATCATCGTGTAACTGCTGGTGCTGCCGGACATTTTGAAGCGAAAATCAACAAGGACGGCATTACGTTTGTTGCCTTTTGGCAGTTAAAAGCGGAAGATCCCGAACGTCAAGGCGATCGCCATAGCGATGGTGTAGATCAAGAATATTTGCTGCAAATCATCGACAAGGCAGGAAACAACTTGTTTTCCACAGCAGGAAAATTAATCAGCGACGAACCGAGCCGCTCGTTTACAGCGGGATTGGATGACGTTCTTTTTATCGACAGCGACGGCAATGCCTTGTATATCGTGAAAGACGAACGCAATAACAACGGCGGCTATCCCGATCAAGGTTATTTTGTGTATAAAGTGTCGCCCGCCGGCGAATTTTTGTGGGAAGAACCCGTGGATTTGGATAAAGGATATGCCTATTTCGGCGTATATAATATTCATGTAACCCAAATAGCTGATGGAAGTTATATTTTTGCTCATGATGTTTATGTAACCGACAAGGGCGTAGCTCGTGTAGTTATCGATCGCGTATCGAAAAATGGAGAATTTGAGTGGGAACAGTCCTTGGAATTGAGCAATGCGGAAGTTTCTTATTCTTTCCCGTATGTGGTCGATGCGGGTAGCGGTAATTTTATTGTTGTCTATTCCAAAGGTCCGGGTATTCAAATGTATGCGCAAAAATACGGTTTCGACAAAGAAGCTTTATGGGTAAATGAAACGGCGATCTATCGCGGCGGTTTTACAAGCGGTGCAAGTCCGATGACCGCTTTTCGTGTAACTTCCGATGCCAATGGCGGTGTTTTTGCTTTTTGGTACGACGACCGGTACAACAGTAAGTTCGAAGAAGCATACGTTTCGCATATTTTGTCGAATGGAAAACAAGGTTTTGTTATTGATGGAGAAGGCTTGCAGGTTAGTCGAAGTCCGTCTATGCGTGCTTTCCGGCCGGGGGGCGCCTACGATGCCGCCAACGAAGTTCTTTATGTGATATTTGAAGAAGATAATGGTAATCAAGGATTTAGAAGTATCGTATTGCAAAAAGTAACGAAAGAAGGCGAATTGTTGTGGACCGATCCCGAAGGAGAAGAATATAACACCAACGGATTTATTCTCGACAGCAAATGGGCTCCCGAAGCTGTCGCTTACTACTCCGTTCAGTTGGCCGGAGATGGCAAGATAGCCGTTTTCTATCAGCGTGATTACATGCGTGGAAACGATACCGAAAACGTAGCGGTCTTATTGGATGTTTCCGGCGACCAACCGCAAACAGTTTGGAATGATGGAGAATGGATTTATTTGCCTCGAGGAACAGGAAAATTAAGCTTGACTTCCTTACCCTTGGTGGACAATGAATATTTTATTACGCTTTCCGTAGAAGGCGGAGACATCTTTGCTCAAAAAGTGCCTTTGTCGGGGCCGACGGCTATAGAACCGCCTGCTATCGACAAGGCCGACATTGCAGCTTACGAATATTTCGACCTGATGGGACGGCGTTTGAACGTGCAACCCGACAACAGTTTGTTTATCGAAAAAACCATCAAGAAAAACGGAAGTGTTGTGGTAGCTAAACGGTTTTTCAAACGATGAGCGCGGAGGCGAGGACTGCATTATATAATTCATATTTATTAACATTTTATTTTTTTAGGCATGAAAAAGATTTTCACTTTTTTAATTGTTGTGGCTTTTGCATTTGCTGCAAGGGCGCAAATTAACTACTACAATTTTGCAGCTACGCAAGGCGCGTATAGCGAAATCAGTGGTGGTACTATTGTGTATGCTGGAACAGCAGAAGGCGATACCCTCGTGGATATTGCTTATCATCAAGGCGGAACGGTGGAGGCGGCGCTTGCCGATGTTCCCGGTTTCCCTATTGGTTTTAGCTTTGCTTTCGGAACAACTACTTTCGATAGCTTTGCTATTAATGCCAATGGATTTATCTATTTGGGCAACGGAACATTTACCGTCGATACGCGCGAAACTTCGCTGGGAATCAATGTTAGTTTTGGAACAGGCACTTTGCAGCCCGTTTTGGAGGAAGCTGCAGATGCAAGTAGTGGAAACTCGCGTTTTAGCGCCGGTTCTACCAATCTTGCAGGATTTTCGCTGTTTGGCGGAGCCTTAGCAAATGCAGCGTCCTACCCGCGAACCGATGCAAGTACGGAAATCAGTTATTTGCTTGCAGGCGAAAACGGTAGCCGTGTATTGACCGTACAGTTCAAGGATTATAAATTCTTGTTGGATGCAAGTTATGCGACCTTGTATCCTGCTGATTTTCAAATCAAGTTATATGAAGCAGGTGGAAAAGTAGAATTTATCTTCAATTTTACAGGACCGCTCCCTACAACCTGGCCACTCAGCGCCAATGTCGGATTGAAAGGTGCAACTTTGGGAAATTCGTTTTATACAACTGCAAGCAACAGTTCCAACTGGCTGACTGCAAGCGCCGCTACGACAGGAGTCATGGCATTTAAAGGCGTAACAATACCTGAGGGTTTGACTTATACGTTCACGCCTCCCCCTGCCTGCGTTGCTCCGACATCTGCACCGACCAATTTGCAATTAACAGCTACATCCTCAAGTATATCCGGTACATTTACCAAAGCCGAAGAGGGCGCCGACAAATATATAGTATTGTTTGGAGAAACGCCTGTTCTGGTTGGCACTAACGACAAGCTCGTCGATGGAACGGTCTATAACTTAGGCGACCCCATTAACAATAAATGGAAAGTGGTTCATTACGGCGCCGAAACTTCATTTGTGGTAGATGATTTGGACGGTTCAACCGACTATACTGTTTTGGTTTTTGCCGCAAATGATGTCTGCATTGGCGGCCCGCTTTATTTTAACACTTACTTACGTAAAGACATTAAAACCCTTCCCGCCGCGCCTGTATTAAGGCTTGCTGAAGGCGGCTTTACGACAATACAACTGTCCGCAACGGCTAATATTGACAATGACCCGATTATCATTGCACAAAATATTGGTCAATACGCATTTGATGGTAGTAATAACCGGTTGAACGATGGTCTGTTTGGCACGCCGGCTTTGTCGCTGAACGTAGGCGATGCCATAGAAGGCGGTGGTAGAGTTATTTACAAAGGCGCAGTTTCCGAAGCAGTAGAAGTTACCGGTTTATCCCCGAATAAATTAGTGAATTTTGCCGCTTGGAGTTACAACGAAACCGACAATCTTATCTCTTCCGAACCGAAAAAATTCAATAATCTGACTTGGGGCGAATTGCCTTATCTGTTAAACCCTGCTCAATTTAGTTATGACGACATACCGGTTGATTGGGAAAAAAACGAAGGCTCTACTTTCCGTTTGGAAGGAGATCGTACCATAGGAGGCACATATCTCTCGTGTAATTTCTTAACAGGAGAAAATATTTACAATTCGCTCGCTACTCAATGGCTCAAACTCTCATCCAATCAAAGCCGTTTTGTTTTGGAAGGAAGTTTGAATTATGCAACAGGTCAATCTTCCGGATCTCTCCCTTATACGACATGGAACGAAAACGATAGCCTTGTAGTATCGGTACTTAAATATGGAGAAACCGATTATACTCCGATTTATACTTTCAAGGAATCCAATAAAAATACTTTTGGTGGTGATTACCACGTTGTAGTTCCGGTAATCGGTTTTGGAAATGAAATCGTAAAAGTAAAGTTATCTTGGTTGTATAAAACATCTACTTGGAACGCAAA
>JAISWY010000267.1 GCA_031270925.1 Candidatus Symbiothrix sp. | reverse complement strand
GCAATGAAAAGGCCTTTAAAACCTTGCTTATACAAATCTTCTTGCGAGATGGTTTTACCTACAATACAATTAGTTATGAATTTTACACCCAATTTCTTCAAGTTATCAATTTCAAAATCAACAATTTTATTAGGTAAACGAAATTCGGGAATACCGTATTTTAATACGCCGCCAATCTCGTGCAGGGCTTCAAAAACCGTAACATTGTAGCCGAATTTGGCCATATCTCCGGCGAAAGACAAACCGGCGGGGCCGGAACCGATGACGGCTACGCTATGACGGGCTTGATCCGCTATCCCTTGCGAATCGTTAATTAAGGTTTTGTCAGGGGATTCGGTTTCAAGCACGGAATGACGGTTTTGCTCATGCAGAATCGCATAATCCGCTGCAAACCGCTCCAGATAACCGATCGCCACCGATTCATGCTTCATTTTCAAATGAATACACTTGCTTTCACACTGCTTTTCTTGCGGACATACGCGACCGCAAACAGCGGGTAGGGCAGAGGTGCGTTTCAAAACGGCCGCTGCTTCCAATACCTCGCTCCGCTCGATATTTTTGATAAATCCCGGAATGTCAATCTCTACCGGACACGCTGTTACACATTGCGGATCGGGACAATCCAGACAGCGTTTTGCCTCGGTTAGCGCTTGTTCCAACGACAAGCCTTGATTCACTTCTTCGTAACTCCGACTGCGGTATCCGGCTTCCAATTCCGGCATTTTTACGCGGGGAAAAGCGGCGCGATCTCTGTTTTTCAACGTTTTACGCAATTCTTCACGCCATCTGTCGTTGCGATCTGTTTTTGTATTATTCATAATCTTTGTAAGCATTTAATCGTAACATCATTTCATCGAAATCTACTTCGTGGGCATTAAATTCGGGGCCGTCCACACAAACGAATTGTGTTTTTCCGCCTACCGTAACGCGACAGGCGCCGCACATTCCGGTTCCATCCACCATAATTGTATTTAAAGAGGCGACGGTCGGGATTTCATATTTTTTCGTCAATAAAGAAACGAATTTCATCATTACAGCAGGACCGATTGTAAGGCATAAATCGATTTTTTCACGTTTGATAATTTCTTCTACTCCGTTGGTTACCAATCCTTTATTTCCATACGAACCGTCATCTGTCATAATGATTACTTCGTCGGAAACGGCGCGCATTTCTTTTTCCAAGATGATTAACTCTTTGGTTCGTGCAGCCAAAACGGTAATTACTTTGTTGCCGGCCGCTTTCATGGCTTCGGCAATGGGGAGTAGGGGAGCAGTACCGACGCCACCGCAAGCACAAACCACGGCGCCTAAATTTTCGATGTGAGTGGCTTTGCCCAAGGGTCCCACCAAATCGGTAATGGATTCTCCTTCATTCAAAGCGCATAATTTTTTTGTTGATACGCCCACTTTTTGAACAACTAATGTAATTGTTCCGGCCGATTGATCGGCTTTGGCAATTGTGAGCGGAATACGTTCGCCCAATTCGCCTACTTTCACGATGACGAAATGACCGGCTTTTCGCGCTTTGGCAATCAGCGGCGCTTCCACTTCCAATTGGACGACATTTTCGGAAAGGATGTCTTTTTTGACAATTTTATTCATATTTATCTGATGATTTTTAACTTAAAATCTCACTTTTCCTGTAAATTAAGAAACGGGAACAAAAGTAAGAAAAAATTTGCATTAAAGAAAATTTAGGAAAAATAGAAAAATTTTCAAAAATATGATTTATAACATATAAATTTTTTTGGTAGAACGAAAAAAATACTTGACCTTTGTAGCCGATAACCTGAAACAATCTTTTTGCCTTAAGACTAATGCCTATTAAAAACTAAATAAAAAGTCCCCTGTGAAGTGGGACTTTTTGTTTTTAAAGCTTACCGGATATGATTCCGGTTCAATTCCACCTGATATTGCAGTGCATGACGGTTATGTTCCGACAAAGTAACCGAAAAATAATGACTACCCGAAAAATTTTCTTTGGCGCACATAAAAATATAATCATGTTTGGTAGCATTTAATACGCCGTTAATAGCCGGAATTGAAGGAATCCGAATCGGGCCGGGCGGAAAACCGAAATATTTATAGGTATTGTAAGGCGAATCGACTTGTGTATGTTCGTGTAAAATACGTTTCAGCGTGAAATCTCCAAATGCATATTTGACTGTGGGACAAGCTTGTAGCAACATTCCTTTCTTCAAACGGTTTAAATACAAACCGGCGATGATGGGATATTCCTGCTTCAAATTGCTTTCTTCTTCCACGATCGAAGCCAAAATGCTGACTTGAATCGGCGTAAGTCGTTGGTTTTGCGCCTTTTTCAATCGTTCGGGAGTCCAAAAGTGGTCGTATTCTTTTTTCATCCGTTCTAAAAATTTATCGACGGAAGTATTCCAATAAATCTCGTAAGTATTTGGGATAAAGAGCGCTACAATGGTTGTCGTATCAAAACCCAAGGCAGTTGTTATTTGCGGGTTGTTCAAGCGATCCAACAAAGTATCGGCTGGAAAAATCAGTTGTCGAGCGATGCATTCGGCCAAATCTTTCTTTAAGCGGATATTGTTAAATGTCAGTTGTATAGGCGTTTGATGTCCTCCTCGCAACATTCGCACGACTTCGAGATACGACATTCCGGGCGTAATTTCATAGCGTCCTGTTTTCATGTTTTGAGGATATTTCATTTTTTCGGATAAAAAATGAAAGAATTGTTTATCTTTCAATTTTCCAACGGTTTGTAATTGTGTTATTACATCCGCATAATTTTTCCGTTCATCTACATAAACGATTTGTTTATCCATTATGACGAAAGCATGCGAATGGATTTTATAAAATAGGCCTCCGCCTAATCCGATGATTGTTAGCATTAATAACAAACCGATGATTATTAACGGTTTAATGATTTTTGTTTGCATGATATTTTTGTGAATTTAAAAACATAACGAAGGTGTGTTTTATTATTAACTATGATGTTCGCCGCCACAAAGATACAAAATTTTGAGAGCAATTCACAACATCTCGACCTTCGCTACTTCTATTTGTGTTGATGTTCGCCGCCACAAAGATA
>JAISWY010000223.1 GCA_031270925.1 Candidatus Symbiothrix sp. | reverse complement strand
CAATTTCAGCTTCCAACAAGCCTTTTTTCGCAAATTTGGAGTGCGGGAGGGCAGTTCGATTACTTTCCGGGGCGACCCGCTCACTGCCGAAGTGGATATTAAAGCCGCCTACACGGTTTCGGCCAATCTGGGTGATTTGAACCAACAACTGACCGAGTGGAGCGCACGTACCAATGTGCCGGTCAATTGCATTTTGATGCTTTCCGGCCCGCTTGAACAGGCACAGATTAAATTCGATTTGAGTATTCCGGGCGCCACCGAATTGGAGCGGCAAGTGAAAAGTTACATCCGTACCGACGAGATGATGAACCGCCAAATCGTTTACCTTTTGCTGATCGGACGTTTTTATACCCCACCCGAATACACGACCGAAAGTAACCGGACAAATGCCGATGTTTCGTCGTTTGCAACAAACACGCTTTCCTCGTTCATATCCAACTTGTTAGGTAATTTGAGTGATAAAATTCAGGTCGGCACCAATTTTCATCAATTTTACGAAGGTGATGCTACGAATACCGAAGTGGAATTGCTTCTTTCGAGTACATTGTTAAATAACCGTCTGATTATCAATGGAAATGTAGGCTATATCGAAAACCCGTATATCAATGCTTTGAATAACGATATTCCGCTTATTGGCGATTTCGATTTCGAATACAAACTCACGAAAAGCGGCGACATCCGGCTCAAAGGCTTCAATCATTACAATTATCGCAATTATTTTAGCCTTACGCCCGAAATGACACAAGGTTTTGGCATCCTTTTCCGGAAAGATTTTAACAGTTGGCTCGATTTTATCTACCGGAAAAAAGAAATGACAACTATTCGTAAGACGAATGATGAAAAAATAGTACCTTTGTAGTCTTGAATCAAAAAACAAGAAATATATGTACAGAACAAACACTTGTGGAGAACTCCGTTTGACGAATCTGGATAAGAAAACGACCCTCGCAGGCTGGGTGCAAAAAGCACGCAAATTCGGCGGAATGATTTTTGTGGATTTACGCGACCGCTATGGTATCACCCAATTGGTTTTCAATCAGGAAACGAATGCGGCTTTGTGCGAACAAGCGGCAAAATTAGGTCGCGAATGGCTTATTCAAGTTCACGGAATTGTAGCCGAACGTTCCAATAAAAACCCAAATTTACCTACCGGCGATATTGAAATTATTGTATCCGAACTTCAAATATTGAATCCGGCCGAAACGCCTCCTTTCACGATTGAAGATGAAAGCGATGGCGGCGACGATCTTCGCATGAAATACCGTTATTTGGATTTGCGCCGGAATCCGGTTCGAGCCAATCTGGAACTTCGCCATGCGATGGCCTTTGCTACAAGAAGTTACCTGAACGAACAAAAATTCATGGAAATCGAAACGCCGGTCTTGGTGAGTTCTACGCCTGAAGGCGCTCGCGATTTTGTAGTGCCGAGCCGCTTGCATGAAGGACAATTTTATGCACTTCCGCAATCGCCGCAATTATTCAAACAATTGTTGATGGTTTCGGGTTTCGATCGCTATTTTCAGATCGTTAAGTGTTTCCGCGATGAAGACTTGCGTGCCGACCGTCAACCCGAATTTACGCAAATCGACTGCGAGATGTCGTTCGTCGAACAAGAAGATATTTTGAATATTTTCGAAGGATTGACTAAATATTTGTTTAAAACCATTAAAGGCATTGATATTCCCGATTTGCCGCGGATGTCTTATGCCGATGCCATGCGCTTGTACGGTTCCGATAAACCCGATACTCGCTTTGGAATGCAATTCGTTGAAATAAAAGACCTTACCGAAGGAAAAGGTTTCGGCGTTTTCGACAGCGCCGAATATGTAGCTGCGATTTCCGCCGAGGGTTGCGCCGGTTACACCCGCAAACAATTGGATGAATTGACCGAATTTGTAAAACGCCAACAAATCGGCGCCAAAGGCTTGATTTACGTGCGTTACGAAGCCGACGGAAGTATCAAATCGTCTGTCGATAAATTTTATACGCCGGAAGAGCTAAAAACATGGCTCGACCGCGCCAATGCCCAACCGGGCGATTTGCTTTTGATACTTTGCGGCGAAACCGAAAAAACGCAAAAGCAATTGTGCGAACTCCGATTGGAAATAGGCTCGCGTTTAGGCTTGCGCGACAAGAATCAATTCAATTGCCTTTGGGTCGTTGATTTCCCGCTTTTGGAATTTGACGAAGAATTGAATCGCTATTTTGCAAAACATCATCCGTTTACAAGTCCCAAAATCGAAGATAGTCCCTTGTTGGATACGAATCCCGGAGCCGTTCGCGCCAATGCTTACGACATGGTTATTAACGGTGTGGAAGTTGGCGGCGGTTCGATTCGTATTTTCAACAGCGAATTGCAGCAAAAAATGTTTACAACTTTGGGCTTCACGAAAGAGCAGGCGCAGGCGCAATTCGGTTTCCTGATGAATGCTTTCAAATACGGTGCGCCACCCCATGGAGGTATCGCTTTTGGCTTAGACCGTTTGGTGTCGATTTTCGCCGGTTTGGATTCGATTCGCGATTGCATCGCATTCCCCAAAAACAATGCCGGCCGTGATGTGATGATCGACGCGCCTTCCGCGATTGCGCCGGAACAATTAAAAGAATTACATTTAAAATTAGAGTAAAAAATGAACAAAAAACTTACAATTGCCCTTGTGGCGCACGATCAGCGAAAAGCCGATATGGTTGAGTGGGCGGTTTTCAATGCCGAAACACTTGCGAAACATCGTTTGGTTTGTACCGGCACCACCGGCGGACTCATCAAAAAAGCATTCGACGAGAAAGGCGCCGAAGCCGAAGTTATCTGTATGCACTCCGGACCCTTGGGCGGTGATGCCGAAATTGCGGCTATGGTGGTTCGACACGAAATCAATCTGGCCATCTTTTTAATCGACGATTTGAATCCGCAGCCGCACGAAGCCGATATTCAGATGTTGCTCCGTCAATGCCGCGTTCACAATGTTCCGATTGCCTGCAACCGTTACAGCGCCGATTTGATGATTACCAGTACGTTATGGGACGACGAAACATACATCCCGAAAATTCCTCAATACATTAAATTTCGTAGAAAATGAAATTAAAGATAGCCGTTTTGCCCGGCGATGGCATCGGGCCTGAAATTGTAGCCCAAGCATTGGAAGTTACAAAAGCCATTTGTAAAAAATTCGGACATGAATTGACGTACAAAGAATCCTTGGTCGGCGCCTGTGCTATTGACGCTGTTGGCAATCCTTATCCCGACGCTACGCACGAATTGTGTATGCAATCGGATGCCGTGCTGTTCGGAGCCATCGGTGCGCCGAAATACGACAGCAATCCTTCGGCCAAAGTACGCCCCGAACAAGGTTTGTTGGCCATGCGAAAAAAATTGGGCTTGTATGCCAATATCCGTCCGGTAACGACTTTTCCTTCGTTGTTGCATAAATCGCCTTTGCGCGCCGATTTGATCGATGGCGCCGATTTTATGTGCATCCGCGAATTGACGGGCGGCATCTATTTCGGTCGTCCGCAAGGAAGAAGCGAAGACGGATTAACCGCTTATGACACTTGTGTTTACTCAGTGGAGGAAATCGAACGCATCATCCGCTTGGCTTACGATTACGCTTTGAAACGCAATAAAAAACTGACCGTCGTGGACAAAGCGAATGTCTTGGCTACCTCGCGTTTATGGCGCGAAACGGCGCAAGGTTTGGAACAGGAATATCCGGCTGTTGCCACCGAATATATGTTTGTTGATAATGCCGCGATGCAGATTATCCAATGGCCGAAACGTTTCGACGTGATGGTTACGGAAAATATGTTCGGCGATATTTTAACAGATGAAGCATCCGTCATTACCGGCTCACTCGGAATGTTGCCTTCGGCTTCCATCGGTATCCATACCTCTGTATTTGAGCCGATTCACGGTTCGTATCCGCAGGCGGCGGGTAAAAATATCGCTAATCCGCTCGCAACCATTCTTT
>JAISWY010000219.1 GCA_031270925.1 Candidatus Symbiothrix sp. | reverse complement strand
TGAAAGCTGATCGCTACTAAAACCTTAAATAGGCTTAAAAACCTAACATTCTATTCAGTATCCTTCAGCTTGACTGACAGAGGTCTAAATCCCCCAATAGACTTTGATGTCTTGTTATTAATCTGGTTTACCTCTGTCAGTCGGTTAAATCTAATCTTTCATACAACAAAAGTAATAAATTTAACCTCAGATTTTTTTTTCTGCAAACTTAAGGTTATTAACATTCAGACCTGCGGTCTGTAGCCTCTGCTAAACACAGGGTTTTGCAGGTGACTCGTGCTATTGTTGTAAGTACAGGGATCATAATGGTGTAAATCAGATGTCTCGACTTCGCTTCGCTCCGCTCGACATGACGGGACGGTCAAAGGAAGCATAGCAACCGCGTGGAGACGTCTTATCTGAAAAACGGCGGCTGAAATTTTCCCGCTCCATCCAATATCTTTTCTACACGATTGATTTCCAAAAACGAGGTGCCGCCGCCTTCACCGAAACTGCCACTCAAATAAGCGACTAAATCTTCGGGTTGAATCATTTTTTTGGACAGTAATTTGTTCAAAGCGTCCAAAAAATACTGTTTCGGGTCGTTGTTTTCGGCTTGATATTCCGCCCAAACGCCGTAAGAAAGAGCTAATTCACGTGTGGTGCGTTCGTGATAGCAAATCGCAAAAACCGGAACTTTACCGCGGAAAGCGGCCAAAGTGCGCACAGTTTTTCCCGTATAACTATCTGTAACGATTGCTCTTACATGTAATTTTTGACTTGATTTCACGGCTTGTTTGGAAAGAAAAGCCGTAACGTCCAATTCGTCGTTAGGCATTGGTACGCGGATGTCGTTTTCCTGCAATTTGGTTTTTTCGGCTTCGCGAGCAATGGTGGCCATCGTTCGCACGGCTTCAACGGGAAATTTGCCGTAAGCCGTTTCGCCACTCAGCATCAAGGCGTCGGTGCGGTAATAAATGGCGTTGGCGATGTCGGTTACTTCGGCGCGTGTCGGTCGTGGATTGGTAATCATCGAATGAAGCATCTGCGTGGCCACAATGACCGGTTTTTTGACCGCTACACATTTGCGAATCAGGATGCGCTGCAAACCGGGAATTTTTTCCTGCGGCACTTCCACGCCCAAATCGCCGCGGGCAACCATCACGCCGTAAGCGACTTCCAGAATTTCGTCGATATTATCGACTCCTTCCTGATTTTCGATTTTGGCAATGATTTTTATCGGACTGCGATGTTCATCCAAAATCCGCTGAATATCTAAAACGTCTTGTTTACTGCGAACAAATGAGTGTGCGATAAAATCGATCTTGTTTTCGATAGCGTAAAGGATGTTTTTGCGGTCTTTCTCGGTCAACGACGGCAGATTGATGCGAACGCCGGGAATATTCACGCTTTTGCGGCTACCGAGTTCGCTATCGTTAAGCGCTTCCACAACAAGATATTGCTCTTGTTTTTCAACAACTTTCAATTCGATTTCGCCGTCGTCAATCAAAACCATATCGCCGAGTTTCAAATCGGAAGCGAAATCAGGATAATTGACATAAATTGTACCCGGAACAGTTTTTTGGTCGGGCAAACCTTGAATACGGATTTTTTCGCCTGCATGAATGGCAATTGGATTATCGGCGATGGTGGTGCGAACTTCCGGCCCTTTGGTATCCATCAAAATGCCGATCCGGTTGGAAACCGCACGCACGGTTTGAATGATTTTGTTGAAACCGTCTTTATCCAGATGCGCCGAGTTCATCCGGACGACGTTCATTCCGGCATCAAATAAATCTCGGATAAACGGCACATCACACCGTTTATCCGAGATGGTTGCTACTATTTTTGTTTGTTTGAGCATTTTTTGTAAGGGTTAAGGTATCGTAATTTATTCTTTTTCGGTACCTTCTTCTTCTAAAACATTGGTGTAGGTAATAATTTTGTAAACACTTTTTGGAGTAATTCCAAGTTTATCGAAAGGCTCAACAATTGCGACAGCCAACGAACCCCATATTCCCAGTATCTCTTTGTAAAGCACCAATTGCGTATCGGAAAGAGATACAATTTTATACGTGGCGGTTTTTATTTCATCGGTTTGTCCGTCCGTATAAGTAATTGTCAAATCACGATCGTTGAGTTCATAAGTTCCCTTTTCTTCATATAACGGATCATCGGGCTGATCGGAAATCCAATATTGAGAATAACTTTTGTCTGCGTTGAAGCTATAGGCTTGCGCTTCGGAAATAGTATTAAGCATATCAATCAATGTCGGAAGCAAGATTTTCGCCAATTAATTATCACTTGTTGCAACACATTGAGGGTCTCCGGCAATATACCAAATGTCATTCAAATCCCCTTGTATTTCGCCCCAAGTAATGTCCGGTTCTTTGTCCGGTTCTTCTCCATCCGTATTATCGGAATCACAACTGTTTAATGCCATGATGAACGGCATTGCCATTAAAAAAATAAAAATCTTTTTCATCTAATCAAATATTTAAATTGTTTATTGGGTGCAAAAATACATAAAATTTTCGTAAACACAATCGGCGCAGTTTCTTTTCTCAGAAATTGCGCCGGAATATCCTTCAACTTGTCAATAGATATATTCAACCCACTTCGGGCTTGAGGGGAGAATGCTTATTTCTCTATCCCCCAATCGCTTCGCTTCATTGGGGTTATTCTTATTCAGACCTGCGGTCTGTCGTTTCTACTTAACACAGGGGTTTGCAACTGAGCCGTCGTAGCTTGTCGTACTGTATCGAATCGCATTAGAGAGTGTCCATCCGTCTATATCCGAGATGTCCCCGCCATCAAAAACACGGCGATAAGCGCCGATTGCATTAAAAGATGGCTAAATCTTTTTCATACTCATTTTTATGTTATTATCCGCTTGTATTAACAGCGGCATATTCAATTTGCCGTTTTCGGTCAGTTCGCTTCTTAAATCAAGAGAAAGGTCGGCATAATTTTTTATTTCCTGTTCGGATAAAAAATAATTGGATAGTAATAACTCAAAAATTTTATTGCTTACGATTACACCGTTATTGTTTTTGGATAAAATACCGAATATTAATCCCAATTCAATAGTCTCGTTATAAGGATTATACGAATAATAATTATTTTCAAAGACTAAGCCATATAATAAATTTCTCAAATTTTCATTATTTCTGACATTTTTAAATAAATCGTCGAAAAGCGTATTTTGTTCGATTAATAATTCTTTTATTGCTTCCTGCACCCCGCCAAGCGTCCAATTTTTATCCAAATCCTCATCAATAGTTTTGCAGAGTTTCGACGCCAAAAACGGATAACCATTTGTGTAATATCTTATTTCTTCGGCTATCTCGCTGATATTCATTCCCGTATGCTCGTCATTTTCGTAATCGGCGAGCATACTTGTTATTTCTTTTACCGACAGCGACATATCGACTTTAAATTCGGCAGCAATGTTCCAAGGCGAGTTGATGCGTTTTTCGCCGTCTTGCAGTTGATGCGTTCCAGTCTGAATCATTTTGATTTTCAGGTTTTTAATATCGTAAACGCCTGCTAAAACTACATTGTGAAATGTTGCAATACCCTTTTCATTCCTTGTCAAATATTTATCCCGCAACATTCCGAGAAAATGCAGAAACACAAGATTATTTCTTGATTTATCGGTTTCGTCAATCAATAAAACATATTTCTTGCCGGCGCAAACTTTGTCTAAAAATTTACCAAATAGTTTATATGTTGTAATACTTTTATCAATCCAGTCGTTTGCCTCTTCTTTTTGGTATCTTTGAAGATAATATTGTATTTGGCCTACAATATTTTGACAAAATTTTGCTTCGCTTTCAAATGGAGTATCGCCAATGCCTTCAAAACTAATTCTGATAACTGTATAGCCCAATTCGGGCAATTTATCCTCCAGCAAACTTAAGGTTGTGGTTTTTCCGTACTGTCTGGCTCGGTTGATAGTGAAATAATCGCCATCATCGATCATTTTGATGATTTGGGCGATTTTGTCGCCTACATCAGCCATATAGTGCTTTTGCGGATAGCAAGTGCCGGTTATATTGAATTTTTTTGTACGCATTATTGTCAATTTATTGAGTTTATCGAAATGCAAAATTATTAAAATAATTTGAACAACGCATCACCCTTAGTTCGCCACGCTAATCCGTCCCCCCGAAGTCTGCGCCGAAAATTCAGGTGCATACAAGCATTGCAGCGAGGCGATTCCGCTCGAATAATCGCCCGCAGCCGTTACGAAAACCGCGTATTCCACGATGTGCATTCCTTTCGACAAAACGTTGAAAAAGAATTGGTTGGAAGCGTCTTTTGTGGATTGGTAATACACCAAGCCGTTTTTCCATATTGTTCCCGAAATCGGTTCCACCGGTTCGAAGCAGGCGGGGCGAGCATCTTTGAGCGATACAAATTCCATGTCGCGCTTGGCTTTTAGGGCGATGCGTACGATTACTTTGTCGCCGATTTGCAGAGGCTGTTTTTCGCTAACCGGCGTAAATGTTTTGCCGGCGGTTGTGTTTTTTTCGATGAAGAGCATTTTTTCAAGGTTTAAGTCGGTGCCGGCGGAAGTTATTTTATCCAAGTCTTCAAAATATTGGTGGTAGAGGGAGCCGTAGGCCGGAGCCGGATTGGGTTGTTCGATTGTCAGGTCTTTCAAATTTTCAAGGTTTTTAAGATTCTTAAGAATTTTAAGATAGCCTGTTCCCGGCTCGGACGACGAGGGCGCTTCTGCGATGTTGCCCCATGTGATTTTTGCCGGTTCTGTTGATGCCGACCAATCATCGCCGGAAGAGAGCAGCGTTTGCACGGCCTGCACGGTTGCCGGAACGCTTTCCCAATGCTGGCTGCGCTTTTGGTTCAGCAGCCAAAGTTTCATGGCTTCCGTTTCGGCAGGCGTTGCGCCAATTTCGCTAAATGCTTGCATGATAAATGTATGCACGCAAACAGCGCTTTGTGAAGCGAAACTGTTAATGCGGTTGTTGGCCCAAAACATTCCCAAATCGGGTTTTTGCAGGGCATATTCGCGCAGGGATTTCAGGATGGATTGCGCTGCCGTTTTGTTGCCGGAGCGGTTTAAAATTATTCCCGTCAATGCTTTGTGGTAGAGGTTTTTATCTTTCGGCCACGATTTTTCGAGCGCAGAAGTGTAAAATCTCACGGCTTCGTCGTTTTCCGTATTTGAAAAATCCGGATAGAGCGAGCGGACGAATAAATATTCCAATTCGTAAGTTGAAAGAGTGGAAATATTCGTTGATTTTTGTTTTTTTAGCTGTTCGTAATGCTCTTTGAATTGTTGGTCGATAAATGCAATCGCGCGTTTTTGTAAATCGCTATTGAATTGATTATCAATTTGTTTTAATCCGTAAAGTATCCATTGCGTAATCGAAACATTGCTCTTCATATCTTTGAACCAAGACCAACCGCCGTCGTAGCATTGCAGCGATTGGAGTTTTTCGAGAGCTTGCCGGTTGAAGTTTTCGATGCGGTTCGAATCGAAAAATTGCGCTAATTGTTGTTTTTGTTCCGATTCGTCGCGGGCTTCCATGAGCCAGGGTGTTTCTTCGAGCAAGAGGTTTTTCAGTTCGCTGTTTTTCTCCAAATTCGATTGCAAAACGGAACTGTTTTGTTGCTTCCAAAGCTTAATCATTGTTTGGATTTTGGGCGAAGATTGAACGATTTGCGTAGCCAAATTATTGGAATAATAAGCTGAAAACCAATCCAATACATTGTCCGATTGCGGGATGGAAAGCGAAGGCAGAGCGGCAATTGCGTACCAGGTCGGATTGGATGTGAGTTCCAATGCCAAGCCTTGCGATTGGGCGGTGGAAGAATCTTTTTTCAACCATTTTTCCACGTCGAAGGAGCGTGTCGATTTGCCCGGAACGGTTATCGGTAGCGTTTCCGTAACCAATGTGCGATTCGGCAAAACGGGAATCAAATGTTGCTCGCCGTCGCTGAAATCGGGCGATTGGGCAATGATTTTGACGGTTGTAAATGCTTGTCCGACAGGAATATCGAATGTCCACGAAACGGTTGTTGTTTTTCCGGCTTCGAGCGAAAAGGCTTGAATCGAATCGGCGATGATGATGTTCGTTTCGTTTGTTTCGGGATTGAAACATTGGATTGAGATTTTTCCGTTGATGTTTTTTTCCGAAAGATTGGAAATGTTGGTTGATAGCATAATCCGGTCGCCCTCGCGCATGAAACGTGGGATGTTCGGTGCAATCATCAAGGGTTTTTGTGTGATGATTTCGTGGGCTATTTGGCCGAATTTCAGGTCTTTAGTGTGCGCCAAAGCGTTGAATTTCCATGTGGTAACGCTTTCGGGAACCACGAAGGCGATTTGAGTTTCGCCGGCTTCGTTGGTGGTTAATTGAGGGTAGAAGAAAGCGGTTTCGGCGAAGTTTTGGCGGATTTGGCTGGGGGAGGAAATTGTGACAGATGCAATTTCATTGACCATTGCGGATTCGTATGCAATGACATGTTTGTTTTCGACTCCTCTCATTGTTATTTGAGATTCAGCCATTTCATCTGTTGCAATAGCAATTCCGGCAAGTTTTCCCTGTAATTTATAACGAATATTGCGTGGTAAATAAAATTCCAAACCGAACCAATTAAAAGCGAGCGCCGGTATGTCGGGAGTTATTACGAAATTCTCTGTTTTTTCCTCGTTTCTATGGGAAAATTCGAATACATTTCCGGGCTGATTATGAACGGATGAAATGCGAAGCGGGCGAATGGCATTGAAATACCATCCGTGCGAACGAATTTTATCCAAAGAAGCATCGTACATTTCCGCCAAAATTTCGGAGATAACCGGTTGATTATCTTTGTCTTTGATTGAAATACGCCACTCTTCTTTCTGCCCGGGCTGCAAGCGATCGCGAAAAACTTCCATTTTCAATTGCAGCGATTTGTCTTCCTGTTTTTTATAGACGGGAATGTTTTTCGTGAAGAATTTGCCGTCTTTCACGAAGCTCAAAACGACCGAAACGCCATCGCCGTAAGATTCTAAAAATGGGATGGATAGTGTTTTATTCGCATTATTCAAAATGAAATTCGACAGGGAAACTCGTTTGTCTTTTGCGAAAATCTCGTATAAAACGGATACATTTTCGGCCGACGAACCGAAAATAATTTCGGCTTTTTCGCCGATTCGGCAAGTATCTTTTTGAAGCCTTAGCCATTGATAAACCGGAATGGGCGGGTGTTTATCGGCATCGGAAGTTAATGTAAAATCTTGTTGTTCAATCACTTCTCTTCCGAGCAAATCTTTAGATATGAGCGCCAAACGATAACGTCCCGAAGTCAAATTCTTAAATGTGAGATTTAAAATAGAATCGGAAGAAAATTTTCCGGCAGCAACATTATTCTGTATTTGCCAATTCGTTGTATCGTTCAACTCATTCTCCGACAATAATTTACGATTGGTTTTCAGCGAATAAAGCGTATAATTTCCTTCGGCGGCGATTGGCGTATCCGATAAATTGACGGCTTGAATACGGATTTCCTGCAAGCGGTTTTTATCCACGACCGATGTTAATCCGTTAATATTCAAAAAGATGGATTTTTCGCCAATGTGAATTGCCGTTTCCGATTTCTGTGTTTCGCCGTTCGATTGTGTAACGATTGTTTCAATATTATAGGTATAAATCTGTGGAAAATCGGATTTGGATTGATTTTTATTCGGAACGAATTTTATCTCAAAACAGCCTTCCGCATCGGTTTGAGCGGTTCCCGTGGCAATTATTTCGGGATTTTGATAGATTCGACACAACCAATGCGACTGCCGCCGAATGCTGTATTTTACATCCGTCGCCGGAATTTTCACACCAGAAAATGTTGCAACAGAGCCTTTTACCGAAACACTGTCGCCGAAACGATAACTTTGTTCGTTCGGTAAAAATTGAATGTCGAAAGTCGGCCGCTTGTATTCTTCCACTTGAACGGAAACAAAACCGTTTTCCGCTTGGATGGAAAACGCGCCGTTCAACAAAGCTTGTGGGATGGAAAATTCGCCGCTGAACGAACCGAAATCGTTGGTTTTCAGTTTTTTACTTGCTATTTCTTGGCCATTGGCATCGCGAAACGTGAGGGAATAATTTTTGTTCGGTATTACATTTGTGCTTTTCGCACTGATTTCGGTCGCAATTCCCTTGAAATAAATGGTTTGTCCGGGTCGGTAAATGCTGCGGTCGGTAAACAAATGCAAGCGCCTGTCGGCTTTTCCTTCCGAAGAATTGTAACGCGAAATCCATGGGACAGAGGAAATTATCAAAGCCGTATCGTTTCCGGACGAGGCATTGTAAAATATCGTGTTTTTGTCCGAGCCGCCTTGCGCCAAACCGAATTTATCGGTCGTAACACTTCCGTTTTCAATTAATTTTTGCGAGTTTTTTGCACGTTGGTAAAACCGGATTTTGGCGCCGACAATCGGTTTTCCGCTCATCCGGTCGGTAACCCAAAACTCGCGCTCTCCGTTGATGGTTCGCGAAACGGTGGCTAACCGGCTGACTGTAAACGATTGATTGACCGGCTCATCTAAATCATTCGCATTTTCGCCGGAAATGACATATTCGTAAGTTCCCAAATCGTTCATCGGAATTTTCAAAATTGTATCCGATTGAATATAAGGTAGTTCATTTTTCAAATCGAATGGATAGGTTTGTTGTAAAACACCCCATTTTTTGTATTTTCCGAAACGATTCCATTCCTGTTCGTAAGCAGAAGCGGCGACTCCGATTTTATAGATTTCAACTTTGATGCGCGAAATATTTTTGTAATTGAGTTGCAATTCCAAGTCTTTTCCGGGATATACCACATTCGGAGATTGTACTTCTATTTGCTTTTGTGTCAATGATTCCAGTTGATTTTTGAGCAATCCGATACGCAGATAATTCGGATAATGTTCGATTCCGAAATTACAAATTGCGTAAGCCGCTTTCGCAGAGACGTTTTGCAGACAATAATTGGCCGCTTTCGACAATATTTCCACGCAAAAATCGTCGGCTTCGTATTTTTTTTGCAGTCTTTGCAAGGCTTGCACATAAACCGGATTTTTGGAATATCCGTTCGTTTGGTTATGAGTAAAATCCAATTGTTCCAAGTGCGCCATTAAGAGGAAAAAACGATTGTCGTAACTTGGATTTTGTACGACTTGCTGTTCGCGAAAAGCAATCCATTCACGATACAGACTGTCGATTTGGGGTTTCAAGTCGTTGTCATATAAAGATTGCAGACTTGTAATTCCTTGTTTTACAATTAAATCGTAAAGCGTAGGAAAAGGTTTCATTCCCGAATCAACAGGAAGAATTAAATCTTGATATTCCGAAATCGGCGTTTGCCGCAATTTCTCGGCGGGGAAAACGGAAGCCGAAACGCAAGCCGTAATATCGTTTTTCCGCTTGTTCGAATCGATATTCGGTAGAGGATAATTGACTGTAAATTGGGCGATTAGCGAATACAAAACCGCTTGTTCGATGGAATTTTCGCCGGTTTCGGCTAATTGCGCCATTTCCGACAATTTTTTGGAAAGACTGTCGCTATCAATTTCGTTTGTGTATTTCAAACGATAAATCAGCGCTTTGATTTTTTCGGGAGAATTTCCGGTTTTAACCGCATCCGAATAAATTCGGTTTACCACTTCCAATGCTGATTTCGGCAACGATTGTTCCTCTAATTCAGCTACTTGCTCCCAACGATTGGTTTGCGCGGATAACAGACTTGCGCACATCATCCCCATTAAAATTACAAAAAAACGTTTCATACGACGGAATTATTAATGTGCGCAAAAGTACATGGAAATACCGAGTTTTCCAAGCGCATGCAATGAAAAAAGTTTTTTTACAGAGGAAAGATAGTGAAATTTTATCACACTCCCTCTAAAACCGCCTTAATCCGTTGCATGGCTTTAATTAATTGTTCGTCGGCCGCAGCATACGAAAATCGGATACAATCGTTCGCGCCGAAAGCTTTTCCGCCGACGGCCGCCACATGCGCTTTTTCCAACAGGAACATTGCAAAATCGGCCGAATCGTTAATCGTTTGTCCATCAATGGTTTTGCCGATGTAATACGAGCAATCGGGAAATAAGTAAAATGCGCCTTGCGGTTGATTTACTTTGAAACCGGGAATTTCACTGCACAGTTTTACCATCAAATCGCGACGGCGTTCAAAGGCTTTCCGCATGGTTGCGATGCAGTCTTGCGGACCAAGACAGGCGGCTTCGGCTGCTTTTTGCGCAATCGACGACGGGCCGGAGGTGTATTGTCCTTGCAATTTGTTGCAAGCCGAGGCGATCCATTGCGGTGCGGCAATCCATCCCAAGCGCCAGCCGGTCATTGCGTAAGCTTTCGATACGCCATTTACGATTACTACGCGGTCGCGAATCGAATCGAACTGCGCGATGCTTTCGTGCTTGCCGATATAATTGATGTGTTCGTAGATCTCGTCGGCGATAATGATGATATTCGAATATTTAGCCAAAACATCGGCCAAACCTTTCAATTCGTCTTTGGAATAAACGCTTCCGGTGGGATTCGACGGCGAGCAAAGGATTAACGCCTTGGTTTTCGGCGTGATAGCGGCTTCTAATTGCGCAGGAGTGATTTTGAAATCCTGCTCGATTCCGGCTTCGACCACTACATTTGTTCCTTCGGCCAATTTAACCATTTCGACATAGCTAACCCAATAGGGAGCGGGAACAATCACTTCATCGCCTGCGTCGATAATCGACAACAACACATTGCAAACCGACTGTTTGGCGCCGTTGGAGCAAACAATTTGTTCGGGTGTGTAATCCAATCCGTTTTCTTTTTTGAGCTTGGCGACGATGGCTTTCCGCAACGAAAGATAGCCCGGAACCGGCGAATAGAACGAAAAATTATCGTCGATCGCTTTTTTGGCAGCCTCCTTGATAAAACCGGGCGTATTGAAATCGGGTTCGCCCACACTCAAATTGATTACATCGATGCCCTGCGCTTTCAATTCATTGCTTTTTTGCGACATGGCTAACGTTTCTGATGGCGACAAAGCGGCCAAACGTTCGGATAATTGCGACATATTAATTAGTATTTCTAAAAAGATGGTGCAAAAATACTAAAAAGAAATGATATTAAGCTTGAAACGATAGAAATTTAAGTTTTAGTAGATAAATCATTGCTAAGCAGTCATCCGGTGGTCTATCGCATTTTCATCCCCAGGTTATGCATGATGAAAGCGTAAATATCCGCAGTTTCCTCAATTTGTTTGGCAAGCGGTTTCCCGCTACCGTGTCCCGCTTTGGTTTCGATACGGATAATCTTAGGCGCGCCGCCCGTATCGGAAGCCTGTAAAGTAGCCATGTATTTGAACGAATGGGCCGGTACCACGCGGTCGTCGTGGTCGGCCGTCGTTACGAGGATAGCCGGATAAGCCGTTCCGTCGTTTTTGATATTATGAAGCGGGGAATAGGCATAAAGATAGCGGAACATTTCTTCACTGTCGGCGCTGGTTCCATAGTCGCTTGCCCAATTCCAACCGATAGTAAAGACATGATAACGCAACATGTCCATCACGCCAACTTGTGGAATGGCTACCTTGAACAAATCCGGACGTTGATTGACGACAGCGCCTACCAACAATCCGCCGTTGGAGCCACCGACAACCGACAGTTTTTCCGGACGGGTGTATTTTTCCCCAATCAGGTATTCGGCGGCGGCAATAAAATCGTCGAATACATTTTGCTTGTTCAGTTTGG
>JAISWY010000211.1 GCA_031270925.1 Candidatus Symbiothrix sp. | reverse complement strand
AAAAAGCATATCCGAAAGCGACGCCCATCTCAAAACCTGATTTTCCCGGCCGTATTTTATATGAAATATATTGCTTTACAGGCTCGACAAGCAGCGAAGAAGGGTAATTTTTTATAAATTTGTCAGCCGACAGATTCAATTCGTCTTGTGATTGATTCCTTAATAAATTATTCAGCAACAAGTATAAAAATTCATTGATATCCGGCGTAAAGTGCAGCGATTCATAATCTTGAATAATAGCTTCGTAATATCGCTTTTTGATTTCCGATTGCAAAACATATCCTAACATATCTTGCGGAATATAAAATCTTGTGAATGCCGGCTCTTCTTCTGATTTCGCACGGGACATGATTTCCATCGTTAGAATAATATTGGAATAGTTTCCCAACCAATATTCCAGCAGCAAACGTTCGTATAGACGTAAGGATTGATGATGTTCATCATCAATTTCTTGCGATTGATATTGCATGATTTCGGCAACGCTCTGTTTATTCCCGTCTAAAAAATCGTCAATCAAAAAGTTACGGGTATCGACTATCAGCGTCGATTTGGAAGGCGCTTTATTGGCAATACGTTCCTGAACGGACAAAGAATCCGACTGGGCATAACCCGCGAAAACGGTTACAATAAGTGCAAGCGAAAAACAAATAGCTTTCATGATGTTATTGATTTAGCGCAAAGATAATATTATTTTTTGAAATACAAATCCAACATCTGCTTTGCCGCCGCAAACGAACTGATTTCCGAGCGCAAAACCTGTTGTTCTTTTTCCTTCAAAGCCGCCTCTATTTCAGGCGACTGGTAAAAATTGTTGCGCAATTGCTCGTTGATGCTTTCGTACATCCAATAGCGTGATTGCGAATGACGGCGGGCGTCGAAATAGCCGTTTTTCCGGGTGAAATCGGTGTATTCGTCGATCATATTCCGGATTTCGGGAATACCGAGTTTGTAATAACCCGAATAAGTCAGCACTTTCGGCGTCCATCCCGACGGCGGTAACGGGAAAAGATGCAGGGCATTACGGTATTGCGCCGCTGCTAAATTGGCGCGATCGATGTTGTCGCCGTCGGCTTTATTGACGATGATTCCGTCGGCCATTTCCATGATACCGCGCTTGATGCCTTGTAGTTCGTCGCCCGTGCCGGCCAGCTGAATGAGCAGGAAAAAATCGACCATCGAATGAACGGCCGTTTCGGATTGTCCAACGCCCACGGTTTCCACGAAAATCGTATCGAAACCGGCGGCCTCGCAAAGGATGATTGTTTCGCGGGTTTTACGCGCCACACCACCCAAGGAGCCGGCCGACGGCGAAGGACGGATAAACGCATCCTGTTCGCGTGAAAGTTCTTCCATCCGTGTTTTATCGCCCAAAATACTGCCTTTGGAGCGTTCGCTGCTGGGGTCGATGGCCAGAACCGCCAGTTTCTTTCCGCGGTCGTGAATCAAGTGCATTCCGAAAGCGTCGATCGAAGTGGATTTGCCGGCGCCCGGAACACCCGTAATGCCGATGCGCATCGAATTTCCCGAATAAGGTAAGCATTTTTCAATGATTTCCTGCGCCACGGTTTGATGTTCGGGTTTCTGACTTTCTACCAAAGTTACGGCTTGACTCAATACGGTTATATTGCCTTTCCGTATTTCTTCGGCGTATTCGGACGAGGAAAAAGTTTGTCGTTTTTTCCTTGTTTGCAGATACGGATTGATGACGGGGGGCGAGGCTACGCCTTCATTGACGGTTAAACCGGTGTATTGCGGATCGTTTTCGGGATGATGATGCATTGCGTTGTTTGAATAATTTTCGGACGACAAAGATACGGCTTTTCACTATAACTGTCAAAAATTAGGAGTTGGAAAATCGCGCCTGTTACTACAATTTTTGGATAATTGTATTTGATTTTCAGCAAATTGCCAAATTCTCGTATTCGCCACATTTTTTCTACCTGCCGTGTACTTTGAACAATAAGCGGTTTTCTAATACCACTTAAAACACTTAATCCCAAGCCAAAAACACAAAATGCCGAACACCGAAAGCGCCGTCGAAGGAGCAAGGATTTCAAGCCATCCGGCGCCTTCGTTGAAAATACTCCGCATCCCATCGGTTAAAGCCGTCAGCGGCAGAAGTTTAATCACGGGAATACTCCACGCCGGGAAATTATGATAACTGAAAAAGATACCTGAAAGAATCATCATCGGCATCTGCACGGCGTTAATCCAACCGGTGCCGACTTCTGTTTTCGCCGTCCGGCTCGAAACCAATACGGCGATGCCGGTAAAAGCGATGTTTCCCGCCAAAAACAAGACTATCAATGCAGCGATATTTCCTTGTATTTCAACGCCAAACAATAATAAAGCCGCCAAGAAAATAATTATCGCTTCGATAAAATTCATCGCGATGCGCACCATCATCATCGCAAAAATAAAATACGATTTTTTCATCGGCGTAGCCACCATCCGGCGTAAAAGTTTTTGCGATCGGCGTTCAATCAAAGTATAACTGATGCCCCATAAAATCGAACTCATGATGCCCATCGCAATCAATCCCGGAATTAGGAAATCGATGTAACGAACGCCTTTCAATGTGAGCGGCACAATGGCTGTGTCGCTTTGCGTTGATGAAGCAGGCGATTGAATCAAGCCCGAAAGTTTCAAATAAGCCAGTTGCGATTGTGAATTATGCGGGTCGAAATGATAACGAATCACACCTGCCGAATCGCCGACAATCAAATCGGCTTCTCCGCGCTTCAAGGCGACAATCCCCGATTTCCAATCGCTGTATGAAAAGCGCAATTCGGTGTCGCCCAAAGTTTTATCTGATATTTTCCAAACGAGATTTTCGTTTTCGGGCGATGCGAAAACCGACAGCAGCGAATCCAAAACGATGGGATTTTCTTGGGTCATTACAACATTAAACTTGGATATGGAATTTTGCGTGAATGCAAATCCCAAGCCGATGGAAATCAGCACCGGAAAGACGATGCCCCAAAACAGCACCTCCGGCTCGCGGACGGTTTCCAAAATTTGCGTGAGCGTGAGTTGATATAACTGCTTATTTTTGAACGATTTCATCTGTTTCCATCAATGTTTTTCCCGTTAAATGGATGAATAATTCGTCGAGATTGCGACTGTTTTCATCCAACAAATCTTCCAATTTCCCTTCTTTCAGTATTTTCCCTTCATCGATGATGATGATGTGGTCGCAAAGCGATTCGGCTTCTTCCATATAATGCGTCGTGAGGATGAGCGTAGTTTCGCCTTGCTGTTTCAATTCGTTGAGGATGTTCCACAAATCGAGGCGTGAATGAGGGTCGAGGCCGGTAGTCGGTTCGTCCAAAAACAAAATTTGCGGCCGGTTCAACAGCGATACGGCTAATGCTAATCGCTGGCGCTGACCACCCGAAAGTGCGCCGACCAACGATTTTTCCTTGTTTTCCAAACCTGTCAGCGCAATGACTTCACTTACTCGCTTATCACCTAATTCAAAGAAACTTGCGAACAGTCGAAGCGTTTCGCGAATTGTCAATTTTTCCGAAAAACGGGTTTCCTGTAAAGATAATCCGATGATTTTCCGCAATTCTTTTTCGTGTTTCTGCCATGTTTTTCCTTGAATCAGGATTTCGCCGTGGTCGGGCGTTTTCAAACCCTCCATCATCTCGACTGTCGTAGTTTTTCCGGCGCCGTTGGGTCCGAGCAAAGCCACGAACTGACCGGACGGAATGGCAAATGAAATGCCCTGCACCGCCCGTACATCTTTGAACGATTTGAAAATATTTTTTACTTCAATTTGTAACATTTTTATTGATATAATCTACACAACTCTTTGATTTTCCTCGCAAACTCCTCGCGATAACTAGGCGGCCAAACCACTTCGAGATGCTCGCCGTGCGACAATATCGCCTGCGTAAAATCGGTTGTAGGACAAATCAGGTATTTAAACACAGAGTAGCGATCTTTTGTTTCGATTTCTTCCTGAGAGGAATGTAAATGCTTGATACGAAGATGTTTACGAAGAATATCATCTGCTTTGATTTTGATGATTTCGGGATTGATTTGTTCATCGACAACCATACCGAAACTATTTTTCAAAAACACATTGGCATCGAATTGCTTGTGGATTTTGTATTTCCGTTTCAGGGGTCGAATCGACAGAATTTCGTCTAAAGCATAGATGCGGATTTTATTGATATACGGGTCGCGGGCAATCATATACCAGCGTTGCCGGAACACTTTCACGCAATACGGCTCCACTTCAAAAGTATCGGTATAGGTGCGCCACGAACTTTGGTAGCTGATTTCAATGCGTTGCTCGTCGCGAATCGCTTCCAAAACCAGAGGTATATGTGCATATCCCGACGGTAGCGAATCAAAGAAAACCTTATCGTTCAATGACGGATTTTCAACGATTAAATTATTAACATTGAACGTATTAAATAGCCACGAGCGCACATCGCCCTTTCCAAAAACCTCACGGTTTTCGATGAAATACATATATCCCTTTCGCTTGTTGCAGCCAATACGGATGCCGAACAAATCCTCTATACTGTTTTTATGATTGTGGAAAGTCCGCAGAGGAAGCGGTTCTCGGTCGCCCCATTCACATTCGAGCCAACGTTGATTGACGTCCTCAAACGTAATTTGATCGGCATGATAGATGGTATCGATCAGCCAAATATAACGATTCAAAAGATTTTTTGACATGATTGTTTCCGCATTATCGCGTTAATCGGAGACAAAGGTAGAATTTATGTGCTAAATATTAGCATTATTGAACTATTTTAACAAAATAATTTTACAATTCCAACTGCTTTTAAATAAGACTACGATACGGGTGCATTCATTTGGCCTGCGGCGGTGCAAAGGCGACAGCGATTGATTGTGATTGGAAATAATTACTTCGTCATCATTTCCAATTTCACGAAGAGTTGCAAACAGGGTTATTTTATGTAAAAACAATGCGAAAAATTAAATTTTTTAAGATCATGCTTTTTCGCATTGTTAAAAAGCGAAGTATAAACCGATTGAACTTTTTTAACCGTTGAAAAAATAACCGATTTTCGCAACTACATTCCGGCCCATATTCAAAATATCTTCGGTTTTGTAACGCGAAAGATGGTCGAAATATCGTTCATTCAGCAAGTTATTGGCAGCGATATTCAGCAAAATCTTTTGTTTGCCGAATTGAAATTCAAAATTAGCGCCGGCATTTATTAAGTTATAGGCCGGCGTTTTTGTTTCCAGTTCAGCCACTTGATTTTGTGCGAACGAATACAGATTTTGAACGTAAAACGAATATTTTTTCAAAATATTTTTCGTTGAAAAAATCAGGCTCACATTGGCTTTGATTTTTTGAGAAGGCATCAGCGGCAAATAATCGTTGTCGATATTTCGCC
Source organism: Candidatus Symbiothrix sp. (assembly GCA_031270925.1). Lineage (GTDB taxonomy): Bacteria > Bacteroidota > Bacteroidia > Bacteroidales > Azobacteroidaceae > Azobacteroides. Next base: position 387 of record JAISWY010000211.1, on the reverse strand, counting down.
CAAAAGTGTTGCTGTAAGAAGCCTCCAAATGCAGCCAGTCGAGCGGATGCGGATGAAAATGAACGCCAGCCTCGCCACCATATAGAAAAGCATTGGTTTGCAGATAGTTATACACGGGTGTATCGTCGATTATCTGAGCCGTCGGTTGCAGGTAAATAAAATCGCGAATGTAATTGAAATAAGGACTTGCGAACAGTTCCAAATGCTGTGTCCGGTAATTCAACGAAGCGTCGATTTGATAGCTGTTTTCGGTTTTAAGATTTTGATTTCCAATCTCATAACGATTGGTTCCTTCGTGAATGCCATCGCTCAGCAACTCAAACATATTCGGAGCGCGGAAACCGGAAGAAAGATTGGTGCGCAACGACAATAATTTGGAAAAAGATT
>JAISWY010000189.1 GCA_031270925.1 Candidatus Symbiothrix sp. | reverse complement strand
AATCTTTTTTTGGGGTGCTATTGACTTTTCAACGCAGCTAAATTAAAATCAAAATTCCCTGTTACACATCGCGCGAAAATCGCAATACCGGCAATTTTCCGCAATTTCGGTTTGACGGAAAGGGGTAGAGGAATCGAAAATCTCGCCGATTAAATTAGTTAGCAACAATTGAAAATCGGCATTTAATTCGCGAAAATCGCTAAGGATTTCTTTATTGTATTGAATAGCAGGCGAATAATCATCTTTGTTAGCTTGTTGAATGTAAAGCAAAGCCGGTGCAATCGGATGTTGAAAATCGGGGCGTTGCAACAGCGTCGAAGCATAGACGAATGTTTGGAAAATATGCGCCGCACGATTGGCTTTCGCTGTGAATAATTCTTCCAAAGTTTTAATTTCCTTGGGTTTACCGCCGGTTTTGTAGTCGATGATGATGCGCGTTCCGTCTTTTTCTTCCAAGCGATCGATGATGCCGCCGATGTGCAAGCGAATGTTTTGTTCGCTTAAGGTAAATTCTTCTTTTACAGGATGTTCCAAGCCGAATATGGTAAATGGGGCACGTTGCCGATCGAATTGAAGCAAGCGCTCGAGCAGTTTATAAATCACGTAGAAATTGATTAATTGCTCGCCGTTGAAATCGGATTTATCCACTTGCCGGTTTTTGAAATATTCCTTTTCAAATGCTTGTAAGACAATTCCTTCGATTTTGTTCGGATATTTCTGATATTCGGAAATATGTTCTTTTTGTACTGTAAACGGCAAAGGATGATTGGCGATGATTTCCTTATATAAATATTCGGCGGCGCAGTGGAAAATCGAACCGAAAACCGAATTATCCAGTTCGTCGGCCAATTCTTCTTTATTGCGCTGGCCTAGAATGTATTCCAAGTAGAATTTGTAGTTGCAATTGATGTAAGTATTTATAGCAGTGGGAGATAATCGGTATGCATCGGGATTAGTGTTTAAATCGTATTGTTGTTTGATTCTTTCGATTAAATCCTTATCTTTTTCGATGCTAATTGCTTCTGATTGAAATGGTTGTATGTCAGATTGCAAGGCGAAACGCTCGATTTTCCCATTCAATTTCGGATCGGTTAATAATTGCAACAAAAAGCGGCTCATTTCGGCTTTCCCGGTTTGCTGTTTGTCGGTCGTATAAACCAAAGTAATGTTTTTGGCGCGTTGAATCAAACGGTAAAAATAATAGGCAAAAATCGAGTCTTGGTGGTCGATAGTACTCATGCCGACATGCGAGCGCAGGAATTGCGGAACGAAGGTATTGTCGTTGTTGCTGCCCGGCATAAATCCTTCGTTCATGTTGAATATCAGCAAATTATCGAAATCTAACGTGCGTGTTTCCAGAACGCCCATGATTTGCAGGCCTTTAACCGGTTCGCCGTGAAACGGAATTTGGACGGTCGAAAGCAGTTTGCGCAACAATCGCAAAAAAGTCGGCTTTTCCAATTGCAATTTTCCGGTCGAGAGTAGGCCGTACAAGCGATTAACCGTTTGATAGGCGCGGAAAACCGATTCCTGATACAAGCCGGTATAAGTATTTTCCGGTTCGTTTTCATAGGATTGTCCGACTTTTTGGATGATTTCGAGTAGATATTTCGCCAAATCGACCGTTGTTTCAGCATAAGAAAAAATCGACGAATCTTTTAATTCATCGGTGGAAGGATAAAAAATATTATTCTTAATCAATTCATTTTCAATTGCTTTCGCTTCCTGAAAAATATATGATGTGTAGGGATGGCGCAAAACAGGCAGCACATAGCGGTACCAAAACGATTGGTCGGTCGCACGAAATGCTTTGGTCTGCATTTCGGCCAAGACCTGCAAGAAACTGCAAATGGCCGTTTGCATAATCGGAAATCCCATAGTGATATTCACATTTTCGGTTTTTTCGGGCGAAATGGCGTGCATCACGGTAGGCAGCAGGTTTTCGTTGCACAACACGATGGCCGAATCGGCTTGCGTGAACGACGGCTCTTTTCCGAGTGAATCAATCCACGGAGCGATGGTCGCCGCTTGTCCGCTATCAGAAGGACAGGCTAAAAAAGTGATTTTTTTCTCCGTCTGTAAAAACGTATCAAACAGACTGTTATCCAAGACAGAACCAAATTTTCGGATGTTATTTTGGATGAATCGTCCCGCTTCGGTGTGCAGGTAATATTCGTCGTAATCCCAATAAAACGAGGCTTTCGGTTTCATTTGTTTGAACAGAACTTCTTCGCAACGACTCAAAACATTGAATCCGACGAAAACGTAATGTTTTGCAGGAAAGGAGGTTGCTTCATTTTCGACCACCCTGCGCATCAACATTCCGGGATAGGCCGTGTTTTGAGTTGTCAAGCGGTTTTTGAAGACGGTGTAAACTTCGCCTAAAAGGGTCCATATATTCCGGAAAGCGTTTTTTAGAGCGCTGTCGCCGTGGAAAGCGTTTAGATGGTGGCGAATAGCTTCGATTTGTACTTCCGAAAGATGACTGAAATTGTCGCGCAGAGCATCCAAATCCTGCAAATTGCCGAAAAGGGCTTGAGCATCGACCAAGTTTTTGTCCAGGTCGTCGAAATCGTTTAACAGAATTTCGCCGAAAAAGAAAAATTCGTCCAAACTTTCTTTGGATGGTTCGGGATTATGCGCGTTATAAACTTGTGTGTAACTTTCGTATAATTCGGCGATTAGCTGAATAGTGTCGCCTTTTCGCAATTCGGTTGCGCCTTCAAACAGACTTTCGATGGAGCGGTATTGCGGTGCCCACAGCGGTTGCCGGGCTTGTTGGTATAAATATTGATTGAAGAACAGGCTCGCCCGGATTCCGGGGAAAACTACGACGATTTCCGAGAGGTTGTAGCTGAAGCGTTGGATTAAATCGTGAGCTACGAGGCTTAAAAATGGGGTAGGGCGGGTATTTTCCGATAACATTTGCGAATTGTTTTTTCGTTTACGAAGGTACAAAGTTTTTTTGAATTATTAAAAAATTTAATGGAATTATACCGAGATTCAAAAAATCTGCTTACTTTTGCAACGAGTTGCTATCAAAAAAATATGATCGAAAAGAAATGAAATACATTATAATATTAGGTGATGGCATGGCCGACGAGCCGATTCCGGTATTGGGAAATCGAACGCCGTTGCAAGCCGCCTACACTCCCAATATGGATCGGCTGGCGCAAATGGGCAAATCGGGCTTGTTACACACTATTCCTGCGGGGATGGCGCCGGGCAGCGAAGTCGCCAATCTTTCCGTGTTAGGTTATGACCCCAAAATTGTATTGGAAGGTCGCGGTTCGCTCGAAGCCGCCAGCATGGGTATTCCCGTTGAAGCCAACGAAATGGTTATGCGATGCAATTTGATTAGCATCGAAAACGGCTGCATCAAAAACCATTCGGCGGGACACATTTCCACAAAAGAATCTGCCGAATTAATCCGCTATTTAAATGACAATTTATCGGTCGATGGCATTGCCTGTTTTTTCCCCGGCGTTTCATATCGGCATGTATTGAAAATCAAAGATGGAAATAAATTTTTGAAATGTACGCCGCCGCACGACGTTCCGGGTATTCCTTTTTCCAAGGAGTTGATTCGATCAGAGATACCCGAAGCGCAAGTGACGGTTGATTTATTGAACCACTTGATTCTTTGGTCGCAAGAAAAATTAAAGAATCATCCGGTAAATCTGAAACGGATAGCGGAGGGGAAAGACCCGGCCAACAGCATCTGGCCATGGTCGCCGGGATATAAACCGAAAATGCAGGCTTTGTCCGAAATTTATAATATTCATTCGGGAGCGGTCATTTCCGCTGTCGATTTGATTAAAGGAATCGGCGTATATGCCGGATTGGAAGTCATTGATGTTGAAGGCGCTACCGGTTTATACAACACGAATTACGAAGGTAAAGCGCAAGCCGCCCTATCGGCATTGAAGGATAAAGACTTCGTTTACCTGCATGTAGAAGCCAGCGACGAAGCCGGACACGAAGGCGATTCCGAACTGAAAATAAAGACCATCGAATTTCTCGATAGCCGGATTGTAAAACCGATAATGGAAGCAACCGCCCAATGGGATGAGTCTGTTGCCATCGCTCTCCTACCAGATCATCCCACTCCTTGCCGTATTAAAACACACACGACCGAAGCGGTTCCATTTGTGATTTATCATCCCGATTATCAAGCAGATAATGTGATGCGGTATGATGAATTTTCAGCGCAGGAAGGTGATTTTGGTCTATTGCGGGGGGATGAATTTATGAAAACTTTTGTAGGTCATTTGTAAGCTTGTTTTATGCTGTTCAGATTTCAAAACGGCAAATCATTAAAACTTGGCATAGGCGCTTCCTGCGGCGGCGTCGGTAAATTAAAATTAACAGGCGGTTCCTGCATCGACTGATAATTTTGCGGTGCAGCGCCGGCTGTTTCGATTTTCCATGCTTTTACATCGGTGTACCAACGACCGTTGAACTCGCGGCTTTCGAGGTCGAAATCGATGGTCAGCATGGCTCCGGGCTGAACTTGAGCGGGATTGAATTTATCGCCCCATGCAGTTACGCATATTTTTTTCGGGTATTGCCCTTCGGTTTCCACGATGATACTTTGTTTTTTCCATTCGCCGTTCTTTCCCATTCCGGTTTCGACCGGCAGCGCTTGAATTAATTTTGCTGTGAATTGCATTGTAGTTTTATTTTTTTTTGATGTGCAAAGGTACGGGTAATTTTTTAATTAATGTATTTCCGGATAAATATTGTATTTTTGTGCTTTCAAAACGAAAATGCAATCGAAAGACGACATAAAACGCTATTTGGAAAAAAGGCTGAAAGAGATAAAGCAGTTTATGGTAGAACAACTAAAAAAACAGATACTAAATGGCAACAACAATCTCAATTCCCTCATTAAATACCATCCACGAAGCCGCCAAACAATTCGTCGCCGTCATGGACGACCGCACCGTTTTCGCCTTCAACGGCTCGATGGGCGCCGGCAAAACTACCTTTATCAAAGCGGTTTGCGAAGTTTTGGGCGTAAGGGATGTAATCAACAGTCCCAGCTTTGCCATCGTGAACGAATACCGTTCGGATACAACGGCCGAATTAATCTATCATTTTGATTTCTACCGAATTAACAATGTTCAAGAAGCGCAAAACATCGGTGCGGAAGATTATTTCGACAGCGGCGCCTTGTGTTTCATCGAATGGCCGGAGAAAGTGGAAGCGCTTCTGCCGGGCGATACGGTTTGGGTGGAAATCGAGGAACAGGCCGACGGCTCGCGATTACTGAAGATGTAATATTCAATTCATTTTTATCATGAAAAAAACAAATAAACACGTAACAGCCGGCCTCCTTTCTGTTGCAGGAAGCCTTTCGCTGTCGACTGCTTTTGCGACGGAAACACCCAATGTGATTATCATCTACATGGACGATATGGGATATGCCGACGTCGGCTGCTATGGACAAGAAAAGTGGAAAACGCCCTGCATCGACCAATTGGCGAAAGAAGGAATCCGCTTTACGGATGCTTATTCGGCCTCTCCGATATCAAGTCCTTCCCGTGCGGCTTTGCTTACCGGCCGTTATCCCGCAAGGATGGGAGTCAATGATGTTTTCTATCCGCAAAGTTATACGGGGATTCCTCAAGAAGAATATCTGATTTCCGAACTGTTGCAATCGGCCGGCTATTACACGGGAATTGTCGGAAAATGGCATTTGGGAAGCCGCGATC
>JAISWY010000125.1 GCA_031270925.1 Candidatus Symbiothrix sp. | reverse complement strand
CGACCCCGATTGCTTGTTGGATTTAAAAAGATAATCCGCTCCGGCCGCATTCAACAGTTGGGCAAAGTAACTTTCTCCGCCGGGTTGATACCAAAAATCGCCGTATTTTTTTTCGGTCATTACCGTTGGGCGATGGCTTATATTGACGCTTAGTGTTCGTAAGTCGTTGTAAGATTGTTCGGTAGCTCGAAACAGTGAATCGGCGAAAGCTTGCTTGTCGAATAATAAACCGAACACGCGCACCCATTCGGCTTGTCCCAAAGGATGGTTTTCCATCCATTCCAAGCACGAAATGACCGGTACTTGCAACTTTTCAATCGATAATGCGCTCGATTCATTGATCGGATTGGCGAATACGACTTCGGCATTCAACATCAATAAACGCTCGATATTGGGATTGCCGGCCATGCCTACGTCTGTGATATTTCCCTCATTTACAGCTTTTTGCACTTCGGGAATGACGATGTATTGCGATTCGGTTACACCCACCAAGGAGGGCAAAACCTGCAATTCGTTCATCATTCCGCAAACGACCGACGAAAAAGCGACCGTCCGTTGCAAAGGCGTGCGGATGACGAGGCCTTCGGGTAGGCTGTCGGGCAACTGTTCGTTTTTCGGAACTAAAATATAAGTCTGCAAAACCTTTCCACTATGCCAAGGATTCATTATTTGTAGAATTTGAAAGTCGGTATGAGTCTCTATTCTAAACCCTTGGGCATAGCGGATGGTGTCGTTGCCCGCAATATCCGAATGTGTTTCTTTTCCGCTTGGGTTACAGGCGAACAGAACGATCGGAAGAAGGAGCGAAAATATTTTTTTCATTGCTTAATAAAATGCAAATTTGCAAGGATTGATGCCGGTGTGTTCCAAAACTTGCTTTTTCTGTCCGTTGTGGTCGAAAATCGTAACATTTCCGGGATTGAACCAATCGGTATCGGCAATGTAAATGTCATGATTATAGGGATTTACACCTATTCCATAAGGCGTATTTTTAATTTCTTTGCTGTTTTCCAGAATATCGGAAAATGCTTGTGTTTTCAAATTGTATTTGCCGTATTTTCCTTCGCCGGTTGAAACCAGGGTATAATCGACATCGTAAAACCACACAAAACCGTTTTCAATCACAAAATCCTGCTTGGGCAATTGGCCGATTTCGCTTACTTGCTCGTTATTCGTATTGATTTTTTGAAATCCGCCCGGAACATCGTTCCAATTGCCTTGATAGCTAAGATAGAGGTTCCCTTCACCGTCGGATTTCACGATATACGGATTTGGCCCTACTTCGATGCGTTTGATTTCCTCAAATGAAGTTATGTCGATGATTGACAATGTTTTATGCGGCCCGTTGGCGCTTTGTCCACCCGAATTGGCGACATACAGTTTGCCGTTGTAAGCTACGATGCCTTCAGGAAATTCGCCCACGGCAACGGAGCGCTTCACTTCCAATTGCGTTGTATCAAGTTCAATGACTGTGCCGTCGAAGCAGGAAGCGTATATTTTGCCGTTGTAGGCTTCCAAATAACGGGGCGTGCGCGGGACTTCCTGCGTCGTAAACAATCCTATCCGTTTAATCAATTCATGGTTTTGCACATCTAAAACCGTGATGTTGCTCGAACCGGAAACCGAGATATACAATTTGCCGCCGTAAATCAACATATCCTGACCGGTGGCGCCCAAGTTTCCATTCAACAGATCGGACGAAAGTTCTTCGGTTTCGAAATTGTAATACAAAAGCGAGGCGTCGTTGGTGTTGTATCCGCCTTGATTGAGGATGAAAACACCGTGCGAACCGGGTTTGACGGGCGTTTCGACCGGTTTTTCAGGTTGTTCGTCGCAACTCCACAGCGCGATGGCTGCGAATAAAACACCGATTACGTTTTTTGTTTTTTGAAATTTTTTGTTCATTGTACTTAAATTGTTATGTGATTAATAAGTCATTTTTATTCCTAATCGAAAACTGCGCCCCGGCATCGGATAGTTGGGAATTACATTGTATTGCGTATTCCAAAGATTCAAACATTCCAATGCGATTTGCCCGCTAATTTTATGATACACAAATGGATATGATAATGAGAAACCATGCTCCGAATAGGGTTTCAGCCAATAATCAAACAGATTGGATTGATTTGTGTAACGTGCGCCGGAATACATCCAATTATAATGAAAATTGAACCATGGCGTTTGCAAACTTGCCGAACTGTTGGCGATGTGGCGCGGCGTTAGCGGCAAATGGGCGTTGTAGTGCTGGTAATTGATTTCAGTAGTTTTGTCGCGCACATCCTGACAGGTGTAATTGACGTTGGCTTCCACCGAGAAATTCTTTTTGAGTTGGAACATTGCATCCATCCGGAAATCGACGCCTTTAATATCCACTTTCCCGTAATTGACCGATGTCCAAATAATCATGCTGTAATGCGGTTGCGATATTATTTTATTATCAATTCGATTGAAATAAACATCGGCGGAAAGGGAAAAACGGCCGCGTTTTTGGGCGAAACCGGTATCCCAAGTCGTTCCCAAATTGAATTGGCGGGCGTTTTCGGCTTTTAAATTCAGATTGGGGATGCTAGGGTAGTAGATGTCGCCGAAAGTAGGGATGCGGTAGGTGTTCTTGTAGAAAATCCGAGCGCTTAACGACTGAAAAACTTTCATACTTAAAGCCAGATAAGGCGAAAGATGAGAATATGCAAAATTTTCTTCGGCGGTTTGCTGATACAGAAGGCGGGCGGTTGCGGTCAGTCGTTCGGTTTCGTATTTGCCGGCCAAACTGCTCAACCATGTATTGCGGGCGGCGAAAACTTCGTTGTTCGAGATGTTGAATCGGCTCTGTATATCGCTGCGAATGGCGTCGTTCGCCCACGAAAACGAGCATTTTTCCGAAAGCGTATATAATAAGGTGGCGTTGAGGTAATATTCGTGTTGCCGGTATTGACTGTTCAGATTCAAGCCCCAGTCCCTTAAACTCGTTTGATTCGCTTTGGCATTGGCTTGAAATTGCCATTTTTTGCTGATCGGTTGATTGTAATTGACTTGTGCAAAAATATTTTTATCGTTTGCTTTTTCGTCGGAATAAGTGTTGTGATAAATCACGCTCCCCGGAATGCCTCGCTCGGAGAGAAAAGCATGGATTTTGGCGTTGAAACGG
>JAISWY010000081.1 GCA_031270925.1 Candidatus Symbiothrix sp. | reverse complement strand
TGTCCACGCTACCATCGAAAAAGCCAATCAAAACAAGCAGATTTTGGAATGGCTGACGACCTACATCGAACACCGCATGGACGAAACGCATAACTGGCGCATCGAACAGGAAATTTTCCAATTCAGCCATTGCATCTACAACGAGTTTTTTCAGGAAAACGAACAAAAACTGCTTGCTCAATTAAAACAAAATCCAAAAATTTTCGGCGAATTAAACCGGCAGCATCGGCAAATTCAGAAAGATTGTAAAACGGTATTCAGACAGCAGGCAACAAAAATCAATCAAATTTTAGATGCTAATCTGCTCACAGTGGATGATTTCGGAAACAGCAAACACGGTATTTCGTTTGTTGTGAAATTGGGCGCCGGCGATACGAAAGCAAGCCTCGGCTCTTATGTTCGGAAATGCCTCGACAGCGCCGAATTTTGGGGAAAAGCAAAGCATCCCCGAAAATTTGAAATTGTTCAACTTGCTGAAAATGAATTTATTCCAATATTGAAAGACTCGATTGATACTTTACGGTTACATCAAACATCACAACTGATTACCGAAAACCTCCATCAATTGGGTTTGATTTGGGATATTACCAAAGAAGTCGGATTGCAAAACACTGAAAATAACCGTTTTATGCTTTCCGATACAGCCCGTTTCCTGAACGAAATGATCGACGGTTCGGATGCCCCATTCATCTATGAAAAAATTGGCTCGGACATCCAACATGTGATGATCGATGAGTTTCAAGATACTTCGCGCCTGCAATGGTTGAATTTTAAAGCCTTGTTATCCAACATTATAGCCGAGAACCGTTTCAGTTTGATTGTGGGCGACGTGAAACAGGCGATTTACCGTTGGCGCAACGGCGATTGGCGCATTTTGAATCACTTGGAAAAGGAATTACCAGCGAAAATCGAACATTTAGATACCAATTTCCGAAGTCAAAAACGCATCATCGACTTCAATAATGCTTTTTTCCTTTCTGCCGCCTCTAAACTTAATCAACTGTATATCTACAAATTAAATACATCGGAAAATTCGCCTTTCCTTTCGGCCTATAACAAAGAAAATTTATTTCAACATTCTAATAAACAGGAAGATTGCGGCTATATTTCGATTGACTTCATCGAAAACGAAAAGGAAGAATTGACTTCGGACGAAATCATGCAACAAACGGTTTTCCAAAAAATCCAAGAATTGTATGCACATCAAATTCCCGTTCAGGAAATTTGCATTTTGACTCGTAAAAACAATGAAATCATCACCTTAGCCGATTATTTGGCGTCGCTGAAAAACGATTTTCCCGAAATGGCCGAACAACATTATTTGGATGTGATTTCCAATGAAGCTTTCCAATTGAAATCGTCGCCGGCTGTGAAAATCATTATCGAAGCCTTGAAAACCATCGCCGATCCGGAAGATGAAATCAGTCAAACTCAATTAGATTCGCTGTTATCCCAATTCAAAATTATCAATGATCAATTATCAATTGTTAATTTGAATAAAATGCCTCTGTTTGAATTGGTTGGCTATTTATATCGTAATTTGAAATTGGAAAAAATCGAAGGCCAATCAGCCTATCTATTCGCTTTTTACGATGCCGTAAACCAATATTTAAACGAAAAACCGGCCGATTTATCTCAATTTTTGCAACATTGGGAAGAAGAATTGCAAACGCGAACCATTCCTACCGGAACCAATGTGGCCGGCATCCGCGCTATGACGGTGCATAAATCGAAAGGCCTGCAGTTTCCGACCGTGATTGTGCCGTATTGCGATTGGAAAATCAATCCGCAATTTTCGCCGACTTTGTGGTGCGGCCCCAAAGAAGGTCTTTACGACCTGCCTTTGCTTCCCGTAAACTACACTTCAACGATGGCCGACACCGTTTTTGCGCCCGAATACAAGGAAGAAACCGTGCAATCGTGGATGGATACGCTGAATTTATTGTATGTGGCGTTTACCCGCGCCGAATGTAATTTGTTGATTATCGGAATATTCCGAAAAAATTTGTCGGAAGATAAAATCTCGACCGCCTCCGATTTGCTGCAATTATCCGTTTCCGAATTGTCCGGCGACTACGACGAGAACGCGAAGCATTTTGAAACCGGCCGATTGCAATCTTTCTTTACATCCGATAAAGACAAAATGCAAGATAACGTATTGAAACAGAATTTGAAAACTCGATCGGCGCAATTTATTTCCGAAGCCTTCCAAGCAGATAAATCCATTTTCAAACAATCGAACCAATCGCGCGATTTTGTTCACGAAGAATCAGGGAAAAAAGAAAAATATGTGGCATACGGCAACATCATGCACTCTCTTTTCGAGCAAATCACCCATTTTGAAGCCATCGAAAAAGCCATTGATAACCTCGTTTTGCAAGGATTGATTCAGCCGCAGGAAAAAGAAATGTATGCCGTCAAAATTCGTTCGGCCATCGAAGAATCGAATGTAAGTCATTGGTTCGACTGCACTTACAAAAGCTATCAGGAACATTCGATCATCACGGAAGAAAACGGCGAAATTGTCAGCAAACGTCCCGATCGCGTTTTATTGTCCGACGATGCCACTTTGATTATCGACTATAAATTCGGGCAGGCGCACAAAAGCCATCAAAAACAGGTGCGGCAATACATGGATTTGCTCGAAGCCATGCGTTATCCGCACGTGGAAGGGTATTTGTGGTATGTCGAGGAACGAAAAATAATAAAATGCGGAGAATAATCGGTTTATTCTCCGCAAAAAAGCGCTACAGAAACGGTATTATTAAAAAATGAAATAAATAAATGATAGCGCTCTTTGCGAAACCTTTGCGTCCTTTGCGGTAAAATATTTAACCGGAAGGAACGCAAAGAATAAAATTGAATAATCAACCGCCCTGAAAGATATTCTTCCTTAAAAAGTTTGCTTGCCAAAAACAAATCCATTACCTTTACGAAAAATTTTGCAACAACAAGATATGATAAAATCTCTTTCAGTCAATATACTACTATTCACTTGCAGCGCCTTATGCCTTGCACAAAATTATTACGAACACAATCGCCAAGCGTGGTTATCCGAGGCGGAAAATAGTAAGCCGGAATTGATTATTTCCGAAAAAAAGCCCTTACAAATTGTAGATATTGTCCCCGGCGAACAAGCATTTCAAAAATGGGAAGTGCGGAATATCCATCCTGTTGATTCGTTATACAACACGCCTTTCCGGAAAAAGAAAAAAGTAATCATCGATTTTGGGGACCATCTGACCGGATATTTCAGCTTTTCCGTCAAAACAACGGGCGCCACCGCCGATGGACCTCTGCGCTTGAAACTAACGTTCGGCGAAGCGCCTTCGGAATTGGCCGTCCCATTCGATAATTACACCGAAGGATTGAGTCGTGCATGGTTGCAGGATGAAACGATTACCGTGATGTACGTTCCCGAAACCATTACCCTTACCCGCCGATTGGCTTTCCGTTACGTGAAAATCGAATTATTGGCCAGTTCTCCCCAATACGATTTCAATATTTACGACATCCGATGCCAAGCACAAACTTCCGCAAAAAACCAACCGGAAGAATTGCCGGACAATGTCAATCCGGTAATCAAAGAGATAGACCGCGTTGCTTTGAATACATTAAAAGAATGTATGCAAACGGTTTATGAAGACGGCCCCAAACGCGACCAACGTCTTTGGATTGGCGATATGTATCTCGAAGCGCTTGGAAACGCCTATTCGTTCAAGCAACACGATATAACCAAACGCTGTTTATACCTTTTGGCCGGATTAAGCGGCTCGAACGGATATTTATTGGCAACAGTCATCGAAAAACCGACGCCAAGGGCGCAAGATAACCAATTTCTCTATGAATACGCCCTGCTTTACAACCTGGTATTAAAAAATTATTTGGAAGCGACAAAAGACCGAAAAACAGCCGAAGACTTGTGGCCTGTTGCCAAAAGACAAACGGATATTGTTCGCAACTATCTACAATCCAATGGATTAATGGATTTTGAAAAAGTCAATCAAGATTGGTGGGTCTTTTTCGACTGGAAAGAAGGTTTATATAAAGAAGTCGCCTTACAGGGAATATCCATCTTTGCGCTGAAAGAATCGTATCAATTGGCAAAAATGCTGGGAAAAGAAAATGAAGCCGCCGATTTGCCCGCTCTAACCGGTAAAATGATAAAAGCAGCCCGCAAAAATTTTTACGATAAGAAAAGCGGCTTGTTCGTCGGAACAAAAAACAAGCAAATTTCGTATGCATCCCAAATCTGGATGATACTGAGTGGTGTTACCTCTAACGAAGAAGGCCAACGCAGTCTTTCTGCACTGGCCAACGCACCGGATGTTTGTTATCCCGGAACGCCATATCTGTATCATTATTACATCCAAGCAATGGTCGATTGTGGAATGCACCGCGAAGCCAAAGAAGCCCTGATGAACTATTGGGGTGGCATGATAAAAAAAGGCGCCGATACCTTTTGGGAAGCCTACGATCCCGATAATGATTTTATTTCTCCTTACGATTTTTATCCAATCAACAGCTATTGCCATGCGTGGAGTTGCACGCCCATCTATTTCATCCGGAAATATCCCAATATATTTCAGGAATGAGCGTCGGTTAATTGCTATCGGTTAAAAAAATTGCAGGAATTTTGGTTTGATTGTTTTTCTATTATTAAGAAAAAGGTATTACCTTTGTCGTTAAATTTTGAAAGAAAAAACATGAAAGTAAAAAACGAAAAATATAACATCTTGGAAAACAATACAAGAATTGTTTCCCAATACTTTTCTGCTTTTGAAAAACCCTGTTTACGACTCAATGAAACGATTCAAAGATATAAAGTTTGACTTTCAGGAAAAAATCATAGAAACATAAATGCTTTTTTTACTCCAATGGAAGAAATAGTTTTCTCAAAATACACCATCGACTTTGCCCGCGCAGCCTTGGAATATTGCACTTTCGTGGAAAATGCCAAAGATTCGGACAAAAAAACGTTTACCGACAATATGACCAAGATTTTGCCGCTGCTCTACCTCAAAGTGTCGATTATCCCCAATATCAAGGTAAATTACGAATCGGATTTAAATTCAAAGGTAAACGAACAATTGTACGCGCAAGTCGAGCAAAATATTGCCGAGCTTTTGGGCGACGATAACCTCTATCTCGAAACGTTCCATCCCGATATTAAGTTGAGCGATTCGCCCGTAGCCGTCAAAATTTCGGAAGATTTGGCCGATATTTACCAGGATTTAGGAAATTTTATCGCCGTTTTCAAGAACGGACAAAAGGAAACCATGAACGATTCCCTCATCTTCTGTATCGAAAATTTTTGTCGTTATTGGGGACAACGTTTGGTAAACGCCTTACGCGCCTTGCATTATATTCAGTATCAATTGGAAATCGAATAGGCGGTGGGAAAAACGATAACTAAAGAAGAAATCGCCAGCCTGCCGGTTGAAACATTTCCAGGGCAAATAGAAGTAGTAGAAACGGAAGAAGACGCCAATAATGTAGTGGACTATCTACTACAATTCGATCGAATCGGTTTTGATACGGAAACCCGCCCCTCGTTTATGAAAGGTGTGGTTAAAAGCGTAGCGCTCATACAGTTATCTACTCCGGAGATTTGCTTTCTCTTTCGATTGAACCGGATGGCGCTATTTCCCGTTTCATTGATTCGTTTATTGTCGAATCCCGAAGTGCTGAAAATCGGACTTTCGTTGCGCGACGATTTTCAAACAATGGGGCGACGGATGAAATTTGTTCCGCAAGGTTTCTTCGATTTGCAAAATATCATGAAGTTGCATGAAATAGAAGAACTTAGCTTGCAAAAAATCTATGCTATCCTGTTCGGAAAAAAAATCTCAAAATCGCAACGGCTGACCAATTGGGAAGCGCAACAATTGACCGAATCGCAACAAAAATACGCCGCCCTCGATGCATGGGCCTGTTTAAAAATATACGAAAAGCTATGTCCTA
>JAISWY010000380.1 GCA_031270925.1 Candidatus Symbiothrix sp. | reverse complement strand
CGAATTGACAATCCCTGCAAGCGGCCTGCCCTACCTGCCCATCGTCAGCGCAAGCAGCCCCCTGATCGACGCAGGCATTAATTCCCACACCGACTTAATCATCCCCTCGAAAGACATTGCCGGCACAACCCGCGCCAACGGTAACTATTCCGGCGATTACGTGGATATAGGAGCATACGAATACGCCCAGTATTACACATGGACAGGCGATACCGATACCGACTGGGCAACCGCCGCAAACTGGATTCCGGCGCAAACACCGGCCACCTACAACGATGTTGTGATTTCCGCAGGAACGCCTGTATTGTCGGCCGCAACCTCCGCCGGTAATGTAACCATCCAACCGGGCGCAGGCATCGAATTGGGTGAATATACCCTGTCGGCCGCAAGCATCAAGGCGCAAAAAACAGTAAATGGTAAAAAATGGTATTCCATCGGCTTCCCGTTCGAGGTAACAAGTATTCACAGCGAATTTTACGACGCCGATTTAGTCGGCAACAATTTCTGGTTAAGAACGTGGGACAACGGATTCGGAGACCGAATTACCGGCGATAATATTTCTTTGGATGCCGGTGAAGGCTACATCATCAAATTTCCTGCAACATTCGAGTATCCATCGAATATCTCCTATATTTCGAGTAACATTACCGATCTTGCGAAAAACGAAGAATTGACATTTACCGAAAATGCCTACGTATTACAAGCGAATCCCAGCCTTGCGGCTCTCGAATTGGATGCAAACCAATTGGAGACAGGTCAATTTGTATATCAGCTCAATTCCGCAGGAACCGAATATACATTGATTACCGGCACGGCCACCATCGATCCGTTTGAATCATTTATCACTTACAAAGGAGGAAGCTCCCTCGCTCCTAAAATCGTTGTCGATACCGATGTAATAACCGGCATTGTTCCTGCCGTTAAAAACGACGAAGTCATTGCTACGGAATATTACAATCTGCAAGGTGTTCGCGTCCCCCTACAATCGGGCAATATCTATATCGTAAAACAAATTCACCAATCGGGCAAAACGAGCGTCAGCAAAGTAATTGTCAGATAATCAATAACAAGGAGATAAACAATGAAACGAACAACATTATTAGCAATCACAATCTGCATGGCAATCTCGACATTCGCCGAACGCAGAACAATCAGAGACCGCTCCGACAGTTGGTTGCAACGCGAAAACGCCTCAACTTCTTCGTCCGGCTTACGCGGCACTCCGCCAACTACCGGTGATGAGGATGAAGGCCCCGTACCCTCAGTCCCGATAGGCGGCGGCATAACCTGTCTGCTCCTGCTGGCTTCGGGATATGGCTTGATGCGTAAAAAACGGTAATATCCCGACTCTTTGCGTTCCTTGCGTATTCTCTTTGCGTCCTTTGTGGTTAAATATTTTTTACCACAAGGGACACAAAGGTTTCACAAAGGGCGCTATAATTCATTTTTTATTCTTTGCGTCCCTTGTGTATCTTCTTTGTGAACTTTGTGGTTAAATATTTTTTACCGCAAGGGACGCAAAGGTTTCGCAAAGGGCGCTATAATCCGGTTACTACTCTTTTATTACATCTGCAACTTAGCCTTATATGATATTCGTGTTCCTCAGACCGGGATTTTGCTTTCAGATTCTTTCAGATTCACTTCGCGGATGACAGCCTTGCCCGCAGTTACATCTCACAAAATTTTATTTTACATAATTCGTCTCGGCATACTCCGAAGGCGGCATCCCAAAATGCTCCTTAAACGTGTTACTAAAATAAGCCTGCGACGAAAAACCGACGGCATAAGCGACTTCGGCAATGGATATTTTCTTGGTACTCAACAACAAAGCGGCTTGCTTCAACCGGAAATTGCGGATGTAATTGCCGGGCGATTCGTTGGTAATCTGCTTCAACCGGCGATTGAGATGTACGCGACTGATACCCAAATCTTTACTCAACGATTCTACGCTTAATTCAGGATTGTTGATTTGCTCGCGTAGCTTATCATTGAATTTCTGTATCAACTTTTCGTTGGATGAAAGGATTTTCACAACTTCTTCTTCCGTTTTTTGTCCATCGGCGTATTTGGTTTTCAACTTGCGCCGCAACTTGATCAATTGGGCAATGCGCGTTTCCAAATGCTTCATATTGAACGGTTTGGGAATGTAGGAATCGGCACCCATCTCAATGCCTTCGATGCGTTGCTCGACATTCGTTTTCGCAGTCAGCAAAACAATCGGGATATGGCAGGTTTTATCGTTTGTTTTCAACAATTTACATAAGGTTAAGCCATCCATTTCGGGCATCACAATGTCGCTCACAATCAAATCGGGCAGGTATTTCAAGGTTTTGTTCAAACCATCTTTCCCGTTTACGGCGTGATAAATCTTGTATTTTTTCGACAATTCCGAACTTATGTAATTTGAGATATCCACATCGTCTTCGACAATTAAAACCGATGGGGCGTATTTCGGATGAGAAGTGGTTTTCGATTCCAAATTAGAAATATTCAAACTTGTATCTTCTTGATCGAAAGATGGTTGAACCATTGTCGCCGTCGCTTCGCCCGAAGTCATCCCAAATTCTTCGGGTTTGTAAACATCTTTATTCAGAGGCAATTGAACGGTAAATTTACTGCCACTACCGGCTTCGCTTTCCACCGAAATTTCCCCATGATGCAGTTCAATCATCATCTTCGAAAGATGTAAACCGATGCCTGTTCCCATTTTGGTATTCACTTTGCCGTCGCGCACTTGGTAAAAACGGTCGAAAATCTGTTCCTGATATTCTTTCGCAATGCCGATTCCGGTATCTTCAACGCTGATTTCCAAATTGTTACGTAAAATACCAAGATAAATCGTAATCCGGCCGTCTTTGGGCGTAAATTTGAAGGCATTCGATAACAAATTGAAAATCACTTTGTCGATACAATCGCGGTCGATGCAGACTTCGGGTAAAGTATCTTCCATAACCAGCGTAAAATCAATGCGTTTGCTACCGGCCAAGTCGCGGAACGAATCCATGATTTTCGTAATAAAATCTTCTACGACAGTCGGCTCGACTTTCAACTTCAACTTGCCTTTATCCACCGCCCGCAAATCCATTAACTGGTTCACTAAACGTAAGATACGCAAAGCGTTCTGATGAATGATTTTGTAAACAGACAAGGTTTTTTCGTTCATTTCCGTTTCTTCCAATTTCTCGATCGGGCCTAAAATCAAGGTCAGGGGCGTTCGGATTTCGTGCGAAATATCGGTAAAAAACTGTAACTTACTCTCCGACAATTGCTTTTGCTGTTCTTTTTCCATCAAAATCCGGTTTTGCTTCATCCGGTTATGCAAATATTGATAGACAAGGTAAATCAAAAATCCGAATAAAAGAACATAAAGTATTTTCGCCCAAATACTTAACCAAATCGGTGGATCGATAATGACCGTTACCGAACGTTCCAAAAAATGCTCGCCGTCAATGGTGGCTTTCACTTTAAAAACGTATTTTCCCGGATTAAGATTGGTGTAAGTTACACTGCGGTTGGTTGCCTTGCGCCATTGCATATCGAAATTTTCCATTTGAGCATAATAGCTAACACGCTGTGGCGTAGCATATTCGATAGCGGCAAAACGAAATGTAAAACTCCGCTGATTGTATTTCAACCGAATCGTTTCCGAAGCATCCAACGATTTCTGCAACACCGAATTTTTACCGGCATGAACCGGCTCGTTGTAAATCAGCAAATCGGAAAACGCTAAATGCAGTAATTCGCGCTGTGGAATAAAATGGGAAGGGAGCATAGTTGTAACACCGTTTATTCCTCCGAAGTACAAGCGGTTAGCCTGTCCTTTACAATAACTTCCACGCCGGAACTCATTGCTTTGAATACCATCTTCGGCATAAAAATTCATACACGATTGGTCGCTCGGATTATAGCGGCAAAGTCCGTTTCCTGTGCTTAGCCACAAATAATGATCGTTGTCTTCAATGATTCCGGTTATCATGTTGTTAGGCAAGCCGTTAATCGTTGTAATCCGTTTGATTTGCTTGTCGATTTGCACGCAATACAAGCCCGACAAACCGCCCAGCCACGTATTGCCTTGCGCATCGGAAGTGATGGCATAAATCAACTTCATATCCAAAGTTTGATTCATCTTTTCCGTATCGACAAACGTTTTGGTATGCGGATCGAAAACCGCCACGCCGCTATACGTTCCCAACCACAACATATTGCTCTTATCAAGATACAAAGTATAAACCCAATTGCTCGGCAAACGAAGATTTTTCACGGAACGGCTGTCGGATTTGAACTGTTCGATATGGCCGGTTGCGATATTCAAACCATTTAAGCCGCCGCCGTCGAGTCCAATCCACAACACACCGTTATTGTCTTGCACGAAAGACGAAACGTGGTCGTAACTCAGTTTGTTAAAAGTAGTTGTGCTGTAATGCGAATCGAATCGACCACTTTCCCGATTGTAACGGAACATGCCGTTGATGTAAGTGCCGATCCATATATTGCGATCGCGGTCTTCAAAAAGAGCGGTAATGACGTCGCCTCTGAAACCGGGAATTGCGCTTGTAAAATGCTCTATCTGATGGGTTGTCGCGTTCACTTTATACAATCCGGCGCCATCGGTTCCAATCCACAAATTGCGATCCTGATCTTCCAAAAGCGAAATCACGCATTTAGTGCCGATCGAATGCTTCGAATCAAAAGGATTAAACCCGAAATTCTCGAAATAACTGCCGGTTGCAGGAATCATCAAAAGTCCTTGCTGGTAGATGTTTGCCCAGATATTTCCCTGTTTGTCTTCAAAAAGATAATGGACTTTGCTTTTGGTCAAATCGCCGGAGCCGGCTACGACGTCAATCATCGGTAAACGATTGCCCGACAGGTCGTAACGCAAAATGCCGCCACCGTCGGTTCCGATCCAAAGCACACCTTTTCGGTCTAAAGTCATGGCATAAATTTGATTTTCGGTTTCGGAACGAGCGATATTCCATGCCGAAAACGTTTGCGACGGACGGTCGTAAATATTGATGCCGCCGCCGAAAGTTCCGATTAATATCCGGCCGAAACCATCTTCACAAATCGCAAAAACGCGGTCGTCGTTCAAACTGCCGGCCTCTTTCCGATTGTGTTGGAAATGGCGAAACGACTTATCGACCGGATTGAAGAGATACACGCCGTTTTTATGCGTTCCCAGCCACAGATTGCCGAAATTATCTTCATACACGCAATCAATGTCGTCGTATTTGAGGTCGCTGTTGCGCCGATGAAAAAAAGTGGACGCCAAAGTTTGTGCATCCAAGCGCACAATTCCGTTTTCGAAGCGCGAAAGCCAGATATTTCCCGATTCATCTTCCAAAATCCATTTGATCCGGCCGCGATTACCGGCTCGTTCGTCCGGCAAGGGAAACAGATGAAAGCTATCCGTATCGCGGTTGTAAAGGAATAAACCACCCAGCGAACCGACCCAAAAACGGCCTTGCTTGTCTTCCATCAGCGAATAAATGTAATTGCCTTGCAGCGAAGCGCTATCGTCGGGATTTTCAAAATAAACGGTAAACTGGTAACCGTTGAACTTGTTCAAGCCGTTTTCGGTGGCAATCCAGATGTAGCCTTGCGAATCTTGGTAAATTTGGGAAATGTGGCTGTTGGAAAGACCGTCGTTCGGTGTCCACAAACTGATTTTTTCCGCATGAACGAGGAGTGAAAAAAAAGTACAAAATCCGGCAATCAAGGCTGTTTTCCACATACATTATCCGTTTTTAGCTTCTTGCCAAAGTTTTTCCATTTCGTCCAAAGTCATGTCTTTCAATGATATACCTTGCTCATTGGCTTTTTGTTCCATGTAATTGAAACGGTAGATGAATTTTTGATTGGTGCGTTCCAAAGCGTTGTCGGGCTTGATTTTATACAATCGCGCGGCGTTAATCAGACTGAAAAACAAATCGCCGAACTCGGCTTCCATTTTTTCGGGATTCATTGTCGCGATTTCGGCTTCGAGTTCGCGGAGTTCTTCCTTTACTTTAGCCCAAACATCTTCCTTGGCTTCCCAATCGAAACCGGCGTTACGCGCCTTATCCTGTATGCGATAGGCTTTTACTAGCGATGGCAAGGAAGCCGGTACACCTTCCAAGATGGTTTTGTTGCCGCCTTTTTCCTTCAATTTCAATTGTTCCCAATTTTGCATCACTTGACCGGCTGTTTCGGCCTGCTCATCTCCGAAAACATGCGGATGACGGTATATCAGCTTTTCACACAAGGCATTACAAACGTCGGCAATATCGAATTGTTCGTTGTCTTGGGCAATTTTCGCGTAGAAAATCACATGCAAAAGCACATCGCCGAGTTCTTTTTTGATGCCTGATTGATCGTTTTTGATAATCGCCTCGCACAACTCATAAGTTTCTTCGATAGTGTTGGCACGCAGGCTTTCGTTGGTTTGTTTTCTGTCCCACGGGCATTTTATGCGGAGTTCGTCCATTATATTGAGTAAGCGGCCAAAAGCTTGTAGTTTTTGTTCTTTTGTATTCATTAATTTGTGTTTTTAATAATTGGGCAAAGGTAGTAATAATAATTATTAATTTGAAAAATTATTTATTTTGGTGGGGGTGCATTTCAAATTGTCGTTTTGCTCCGAATTATTTAACCACAAAGGTCACA
>JAISWY010000241.1 GCA_031270925.1 Candidatus Symbiothrix sp. | reverse complement strand
AGTAGAAGCGACAGACCGCAGGTCTGAATGTTAATAACCCCCAATGAAGCGAAGCGATTGGGGGAGAGGGGGATAGAGAAATAACCACTCTCCCCTCAACCCCGAAGTGGGTTGAATATATCTATTAACAAGTTGATTAATCGGGCTAAGATAGTGATTTAGTTCGGTTATTCAACCCTTCGGGTTGAGGAGGTCGATGTATTTCTCGCACCCCCCAATCGCTTCGCTTCATTGGGGGTTATTCTTATTCAGACCTGCGGTCTGTCGCTTCTACTTAACACAGGGTTTTGCAACTGAGCCCCCAATTGGGACACCGGAAATCCATTATCGCTTATTTATTTCGCATCCCTTAGCATAATCCCGCATTCCATTGCAAATCATTTTGTAATGTCAATGTGGTTTGCAAAATTGGGGAAATCCGGCATTCCGTTTAAAAACGCATTTATGGATAGATACAACTATTTATACGAAATCCCGCATTCCATCAAAAACGCATTTATGGATAGAAACAACAATTTTCACGAAATCCCGCATTCCGTTAGGAATGCTTCGCTCGGTAGAAACGGCAATTTCCCCCCACACCCTGCATTCCGTAGGAATGCAGGAAGCGGGGGGCGTCTTTTTCCGTCATACTCGACAGCGACGTCGCCGCACTGTACGGTGTAGAAACGCGGGACTGAAAAAGGCCTGTACATGCTTGCCACCATCCTAAAAAGCCCAAAAGCGACGCAAACGACGATTGCGATTGTAGAACCATTTGCTAAAATACGGGAACTTACCCGTACCGTTTCGGACTTGTCCGAAACAACCGAAGATTTCAAACAAAAATCGCTGATGCAAAAAGGTGGTGAAATTTTTGCTGATATTCTGGGCGACGACTTGAAAACAACGGATACGGAAACAAGCATTGAATTGAATTTTGCCGTAATGAAATTTAAACATACAATCAAACGCAAATAATGAAAAAGAGCATCAATCCCCAAGCCATCGAAATACAAAAGCGTTTTTTTGAAGCGTTGGATTTATTGGTACTTATTGGACGGGGAAATTATAATAATGAGGCAGGATAAATCATTAACAATTATTAATAGGTATATTCAATTTATTATCCGTAAATTTGCACTATAAAAATAATATAAACAAGAAGTAATATGGCAACCGTTATTTTAGATTACGATGCTCGTAATGTCAAAGCAAAGAGAACGTTAGATTATATTCTTTAGGTTAATTACACCTCAAAATGCTGAATGAAATGGATATAATAATAAGGTAGGTAAATAATTAATAAAGTATATTTGTAGTGCAAATAAAGGAAAAATTAAAAGATGAAACAACGATTTTATTTTGATACATCTGTATTTGGAGGTCTTTTTGATATTGAATTTGAACAGGAAACGTTCTTGCTTTTCGAGAAGGTGAAATCGGGTCAGATTATTTGTGTTTATTCGGATTTAACCGAAAGCGAACTTACAAATGCGCCTGAAAAAATAAGAATGTTTTTTGAAAATTTAACTGCAGAGCAAAAAGAAAAGGTAAAAGTTACACCGGAAGCATTGAAACTTGCAGAAACTTATATTGATGAAAAAGTTGTTGGTGAAACAAGTTTTGATGATTGTGTTCATATTGCCACCGCTACTATTCATAAAGTGGATTTACTTCTAAGTTGGAATTTTAAGCACATAGTAAACGTATATCGGATAAGGGGATATAATTCGGTAAATTTGAAATTAGGATATGCAACATTAAATATTCATTCACCCAAAGAAATTACAGGATATGAAAACAAGTATTGAAACAAATCAAAAAGAATTTGATACGGTCAAAACTTTTCGAGCCATCAAAGAGAAAATTTCTAAGGAAATCATAGGATTGTCTTATGACGAACTTATGGATTATTTTGAACGGACTAAAAGGAACCAATCGAAAATTTCGAATGTTTCAACTTGTTGAACCATTCGACGGGAAGGATAAAAGCCCCCGCTCATCGTAGCGTCCCCGCTCAGTGTGGTCGGAACTGTAGGATGAAATGTCTCGACTTCGTTCCGCTTCGCTCGACATGACGGGACAGTCAAAGGAAAAAGGGAGGGAACAACTTGTTGGCGGCAAAGTCGCCAACAGAATGTTCCCTCATCACTCACTGTGGAAGCGCGTCATGTCGAGCAAAGCGGAGCGTAGTCGAGACATCTGATTTTACACATTATTATCCCATTTTGGACTTCCTTTTTTAACAGCTTTTTCTCAACAAAGCAACCTTACTTTATTTAATCCGTTGCACTCGTTTGTATCCATAAACAGCCAACTCGCCCAGTTCTTCTTCGATGCGGAGCAATTGGTTGTATTTCGCCATCCGGTCGGAGCGGCTCAACGAACCGGTTTTAATTTGTCCGGAGTTGGTAGCTACGGCGATGTCGGCAATCGTAGCATCTTCGGTTTCGCCCGAACGGTGCGATGTTACGGAAGTATAACCTGCGCGATGCGCCATTTCGATGGCATCCAAAGTTTCGCTCAACGAACCGATTTGGTTTACCTTAATCAGGATGGAGTTGGCGCAACCGAGTTCGATACCTTTCTTCAAAAATTCCACGTTGGTAACAAACAAATCGTCGCCTACCAATTGAACTTTGTTGCCGATTTTGTCGGTTAAAAGTTTCCAACCATCCCAGTCGTTTTCGCTCATACCAACATCGATGGAATCGATCGGATATTTTGCGACCAAATAGGCCCGATAGTCGGCGTGTTCGGCGGAAGTGCGTTTTTTACCTTGTGCGCCTTCAAATTTGGCGTAATCATAAATGCCGTCTTTGTAAAATTCCGACGAAGCGCAGTCCAAACCAATAGTAACGTCTTTGCCCGGCTCGTAACCTGCGTTTTTGATAGCGGTCAAAATCGATTCCAAGGCTTCTTCCGTTCCGCCGGCCAAATTGGGAGCGAAACCGCCTTCATCGCCGACTGCAGTGCTTAAACCCTTGTCGTGCAATACTTTTTTCAAAGCGTGGAACACTTCTGCGCCACAACGTAAACCTTCCTTGAAGCTCGACGCGCCTACCGGACGAATCATAAATTCCTGAAAAGCAATCGGAGCGTCGGAATGTGAACCGCCGTTGATGATGTTCATCATCGGAACCGGTAAAGTATAAGTATTCGTGCCGCCGATGTAACGATATAAAGGAATATCCAAGTAGTTGGCAGCCGCTTTTGCTACGGCCAACGATACGCCGAGAATAGCGTTCGCTCCCAAATTCGATTTGGTTTTCGTGCCGTCTAAAGCCAGCATGATTCTGTCGATGCCGCGTTGATCGAAAGTGCTTTTGCCCAAAATAGCCGGTGCAATCTTGGTGTTGATGTTTTCAACCGCTTTTTGAACGCCTTTGCCGAGATAGCGTTTTTTGTCGCCGTCGCGCAATTCCAAGGCTTCGTTTTCGCCGGTAGAAGCTCCCGAAGGAACAGCTGCACGGCCAACAATGCCCGATGCCAAGGTTACATCCACTTCTACCGTGGGATTGCCACGGGAGTCTAAAATTTCTCTTCCTAAAACTTTTACAATTTCCATAAAATTTTTAATATTGTGATATTTTTACAAAATTTTCGGGCGCAAAGGTACGAAAAAGATTTTGGATAAGCGAAAAAAAAAACGTTATTCCACCGTCGCTTCCCCCA
>JAISWY010000224.1 GCA_031270925.1 Candidatus Symbiothrix sp. | reverse complement strand
AAAATGAAACAAAAAATTTTGATTCTTTTCGCAGGTGCATTGTTAATATCGTCCTGCGTACCGATGAACAAACAAACAGTAATTAAAAATGAACTTCGTGCTCCGGCCGTTCCGCTTGTAACCATCGACCCCTAACCAGCGCCTGGTCGACGACGGACAATCTTTACGACAGTCCCGTGAAACACTGGACGGGAAAAGATTTCCCACTACTGGGAGTTATTAAGGTCGATGGCGTCGCCTATCGCTTTATGGGACAAGAAGTGACGAACATGGAAATCCTCGTTCCCGCTTCCGAAACGGAAGGTTGGGAAGGCTGTTACACCACCGTCAAACCCGCCGGCAACTGGACAGCCGCGAATTTCAACGACACTACATGGAAAACCGGTCAAGGTGCATTCGGCACCCTCTCCAACTACACCGAAAGTACGGCAAAAACAGACTGGATGGAAGAATATATCTGGGTGCGCCGCACGGTTGAACTGCCCGCCGGCAGCAAAGACAAAGAACTCTATTTTATATACAGCAACAACGACGAAGCCGAATTTTACATCAACGGAGTAAAAATATCCGATGTGCCTTGCTGTAATAAAAACGCCATTTTGAAACTGTCTCCCGAAGTTGTCGCCGCATTGAAAGAAGGAGAAAACACAATTGCCGCTTATTGCCACAATCCGATAACCAACGGCTTCCTTGATTTCGGCATCCTGGCCGCTCCAAAACTGGAGCCAATTTTCGAGCAAACAGCCGAACAAATATCGGTCGATGTACAAGCAACGCAAACACATTACATTTTTGCCTGCGGCAATGTGGAATTGAAGCTCACCTTCACTGCCCCTTTGCTGATGGACGACCTGGATTTGGTGTCGCGTCCCGTGAACTACATTACTTACCGGATTGCCGCCACCGACAGCAAAACGCACGATGTGGAAATTTATTTCGAGGCGGCCGCCAACTGGGCATTGAATACGTCTTATCAAAAAGCCGTTTCCTCAAGCGAAGAACACGACGGACTGATTTATCTTAAAACCGGCAGCGAAGAACAAAATATTCTGGGTAAAAAAGGTGACGACGTGCGTATTGACTGGGGATATTTTTATCTCGTAGCCGAAAAGGAAAACACCGAATACTCAGCCGAAAATAAAAAACTTACGCTTATCCGGAACTTGGGAAATACGAAGAATGTTACCGGTAAAATTATGCTCGGTTACGATGATATTTATTCCATTCAATATTTCGGCGAAAACCTGCGCCCCTATTGGAATGTCGATGGAAAATCGTCTATCATCAAGCAATTTCAGGCGGCAAACAAAGACTATAAAAAGTTAAAACAGGCATGTTCCGATTTTGACCTGAAATTGATGCAAGACGCCTGCAAAGCTGGTGGGAAAGAATACGCCGAACTCTGCGCCCTAGCCTACCGCCAAGCCATTGCCGCCCACAAACTCGTGCAAGCCCCAAACGGCGATTTGCTCTGGCTCTCGAAAGAAAATTTCAGTAACGGCTCTATCGGTACGGTGGATGTTGCCTACCCTTCCGCGCCCCTCTTCCTTTATTATAACGTGGAACTGGCAAAGGCTCTGCTCAATCCCATCTTCTATTACAGCGAAAGCGGAAAATGGACGAAACCTTTTGCCGCTCACGACGTCGGCGTTTATCCCTTGGCCAACGGACTTAATTACGGCGACGACATGCCGGTGGAAGAATCCGGTAATATGCTGATACTCACGGCTGCCATTGCTATCATAGAAGGCAATGCCGATTATGCCGCGAAACATTGGGACGTGCTTACGGTTTGGACTGATTACCTGGCGGAAAAAGGATTAGACCCCGAAAACCAGCTTTGTACCGACGACTTCGCGGGGCATTTCGCCCACAATGCCAACCTCTCCATAAAAGCCATCATGGGAATCGCATCTTACGGATATTTGGCAAACATACTCGGAAAACAGGATATTGCCGCGCAATACACTGCTAAAGCAAAGGAAATGGCGCAAGAATGGGTCAAAATGGCCGACGCCGGCGATCATTACCGCCTCACTTTCGATCAACCCGATTCATGGAGTCAGAAATATAACCTCGTATGGGATAAATTGTTGAAACTGAACATATTTCCCGAAGAAGTGGCTCAAAAAGAAATCGCTTATTACCTGAGCAAGCAAAACGAATACGGCCTGCCCTTGGATAACCGCAAGGCCTACTCCAAAGCCGACTGGATTATCTGGACAGCCACATTGAGCGACGACAAGGCAACATTCCAACAATTTATTTTACCTTTGCACAAATTTGTGAACGAAACTGCCTCGCGCGTTCCGATGACCGACTGGTATTGGACGGACCGGGCAGAACAGGTTGAATTTCAGGCGCGTTCTGTGGTAGGGGGTTACTTCATCAAGATGTTGGAAGAAAAATGAAAAAATGAAAAATGAAAAAAATAAAGGTTCATAATTTTAATTCATAATTTAAAAAAATATCATGAAAAGAACAATTATTTATAGCTGTGTAAGTTTGTTGATAGCTTTCTCAGCAACAGTGAACGGAGCAGATAATGCCGCTAAAATTAGAGTGGCTTGTATGGGAAACAGTATTACCGCAGGTAAGTATAACTATCCGACATCTCTGGGGGGATTGTTGGGAGATGATTATGATGTGAGAAGCTTTGGAAAAGGAGGAAGCGGAGTTTTTATTGAAGACCGCATTGCATGGGAAATGTGTTCCGAATCAAGACAAATATCAAAAACTCAAACAATAATCCCTGTTATCTGGCTATCAAATCGGGTAATGTTGCACCTTTGGAAATAGGCTATAATTGGGGTGCCGAAGATACACTGCTCTCGGTGCAAGTATTGCCTAAGGAAAATGAATATTACACGATGGGAGTGTGGAAGGCCGATTCTTATATGGGCATTTCCAAATCTTCGGTTGTGGTGAAAGGTGGTAAAAAGAAGGCTTCTTTATCGGATTACGACGAATGGGCTTTTGTGAAAGCCTCCGATATGCTGAGTTCTGCAATAGAAACGGCGAAAACAACGCAGTATGATGTTGTGCAGGAAGATGGTAATACGATTACCGTAAAAAATATCGCTTCGCCGACGAAGATTATGCTTCACGACGTTTTCGGACAAATTGTATATTCTGCGGTCGCCACCGGTAATCGGGTTTCCATTCCCGCATTGCAAGGTTTTTATCTGTTAACGATTGATGAAGGAAAATCCAAAGCAACCCGGAAAGTGCTTCTCTCCGGCTCTCATTAGAATCAAATAGCAGACAGATTACACAGATTTTTTATTGGACCGTTAATGAGCCCCGAATTTCACGAATCAACACGAATAAAATAAAAATTATTCGTGTTAAAACTAACAATTTTGTCGGTCAGCAGTGGGATATTATATATTTTTATTACTTTTGTAAATTAATTTAAAATTCTTGTAAAATGAAAATTACATTAAAACTCGCAGTAATAAGTATGCTTTTGCTTTTGTCTTTATCGATTGAAAGTCAAAATTTTGATTTCATTCAGTATTCCAATCCTGCGGTCGTAAATTCGGAAAATTACAAAAGCGGCAATCTTTTTCAAAAAGATTTTCTTTTGTATATGGATATTTTAAAGCAAAGCCACCCTGCTTTTTCGCCGGGGCAAAAACTGCCTTTGAACATTGACAGCATTGTTGCTGCAGGTTACCAATGGACAGCTAATTGCCAAACAATTAGCGAATTGCAAATTTATCTGCAAAAAATTGCCACCTTGCTTAACGATGGGCATACTACGATTTTTCCAAATTACAATATGAATGCAATTTATCCGTTTCAGATTTTTTTCGATAAAGACGATGTATATTTGCGGGCTGTAAATAAAGAATTTGAATCGACGCTTGGTAAAAAAATTGTAAAAATCAACCATTCGCCCGTACTGACTGTTATTAACAGTTTTAAATCGGTTATCAGTAGCGATAACGATGTTTATTTTCGCGATAAAGTCAAAAATCAGATGCAAATTTTTTCTACTTGGGAAGGGAATCCATACCTTGCAGCAGATTCAACTCTTGCTTTAACTTTCGCCGACAATTCTACGGCTCTGATTAAACCTGTCAATCGAACACAATTGAATATTGTTTCCGTCAACGCTCAAGGCGTAACCAATTCGCCGCGCGAAAACACAAAAACTCCTTTTTTATACAAACTTTTACCTGAAAGAAATATTTGTTATTTGCAGTTTAATTCCTGTTCCGACCAAAGCACTTTGCGACAACAGTTTCTTTCAAGCGGACAAACAATTACCGAACAACAGGAACAAATACTGTCGCAAATTCCGCGTTTCGATACATTTTTGAATGAAATGTTTGATGCCATTGCAAAAAACAACATCAAAACATTGGTGGTAGATGTGAGAAACAACAGCGGTGGCAACAGCCGACTTTGCGAATTGTTAATCTCGTGGTTGAAACCTGTTGAAGCGTTAAAATCGGAAACCTCTTCTATCCGGTTTTCAGAATTATGGGAAATGCAATATCCGCTGCTTGCCAATGAATATAAAACCGGATTCGCCCAAAAAGGCGTTGCTTTTGAATACGGAAAATTGTATGAAAGTTCCTATCTCTCGCAATTTGAAAATTCAGATACAACATCTTACAGTAAAATGAATGAGTATTTTCAACAGAATGAAGATAAAAATAAAATTTTCAAGGGCAAGGTCGTATTTATTCAAAATGCAAACACTTACAGTAGTGCGGGTTTGCTGATTACCGGTGTTACCGACAACAATATCGGCACAGTAATCGGTACGAAAAGCAGTTATCGTCCTTGCCATTACGGCGATTTGCTTTTGTTTACGCTGCCAAATACAAATATCAAAGGTTTTGTGAGCCACAAGATTTTTTACCGGCCTGATCAAGAAAAGTGTAATGCCGCTTATCTTGTTCCTGCTGTTGAAATAGAATCGTCTTGGAACGATGTTTTGAATGGAAACGATAAATATTGGGAATGGATTTTAGGAAATTATGAATGATTTTTATGCTTCTGAGGCCTATTATTTCCGCACGATTTTAAAAACCGCATTACCCACTTTCAACAAATACATTCCGGACGGTAAATTCGACGGTTGAAGTTGAAAATCATCGCTTGCAGCCACCGTTTCCAAATACAATTTCCCGGTTAAATCGTAAAGACGCAAGCTTTGATTCGCCGCATTTTCAATCCGGATGGAATGATCGAAAACCGTGGGAAAAACGCGAACAGACGAATCATCCATCGAATTGATCGTTGAAATGCCTTCTTCATAAATCGCTTTCAAAGAGAAATTATTGGTCAAATTGACAGAATAAACCTTGGATGTAGCGGTGGTTATGTCGCTCACAATCGCCTTTTTACAGTATAATTGGAGTTCAAAAATCAAATCCGAACTCGAAGCGTTGCATTGATGCACTTCCGCAGTTATAACGTTTTCGCCTTCCTGCAAATAGTTTGCCGGTACCGGCCATTCGCCGCCGATGCCGTTGTTGGCATTCGTTGCATAAGTGCCGAAAGCAAGATTTCCCGCAGGAAGATTCAACCGGCCGAGTTCCCGACCGTTCACGTAAATGGCCACACCGTCATCGACATTGCATGTCAATCGAAAATCGGACATATCGTCCCAATTATTCAACGTAATGGTTTTGCGGAAATAAGCCGTCGAATATTTGTTATCGGAATTGTTTCCGTAACCGATGGTTGTATTTTTCGTGAAATTTCCGTATCCCAAAGGCGCATTTCCGATTTTCCAAGCGCTATCGTCGTAGTCAAGGGTTTTCCAATCGCCGGCCGGCTGCCCGTAATTATCCCAATAATG